>DATIWS010000043.1:0-4173 GCA_035519275.1 Acidocella sp.
GTGGCGGTGCAGGTGTTCGGGCTGGACCACGCCATCGCCTTCGCCGGCAGCCAGGGCAATTTCCAGCTCAACGTGTTCAAGCCCGTGATGCTGCACGATTTTCTCGACGCCGCCAGCCTGCTGGCCGAGGCGCTGGAGAGCTTCACTGCCCATTGCGCCGGGGGCATCGAGCCGGCACGGGAGAAGATCGCCGAGAACCTGGAGAAAAACCTGATGCTGGTGACGGCGCTGAACCCGCATATCGGCTATGAGAAGGCGGCGCAGGTGGCGCTGAAGGCGCATCACGAGGGTCTGACCCTGCGCCAGGCGGCGCTGGCTCTGGGCGTGGTCACGGCCGAGCAGTTCGAGGCTTGGGTCAACCCCGAGGCGATGACCCGCCCCCTGCCGCGCTAGCTCTTGTTTTGGCACCGGCCATCCGCATGTGGTAAGGCTGGCCCATCGACAGACTAGGATGATTTGATGATGGATGGCGGCGCCGAATCCCGGCGGATTACACTTCATAAGCCGGAGGATTTCGTTCCAATGCGTTTGGCTGGCCGTCTGGCCGCCGAGGCCTTGGACATGATCGGGGAGCATGTCGTTCCCGGTGTGACAACCGAGCAGCTGAACCAGATCTGCCACGACTTCATCGTCGCCCATAACGCCACCCCGGCGCCGCTGAATTATCGCGGCTTCCCGAAATCCATCTGCACCTCCATCAACCATGTGGTCTGCCACGGCATTCCGGGTGAGAAGAAGCTCCTGGAAGGCGACATCGTGAATATCGACGTCACCGTGATTCTGGACGGCTGGTATGGCGATTCCAGCCGCATGTACGTGGCGGGGACGCCCAGCACCCGGGCCAAGCGACTCATCGAGGTAACTTACGAGTCACTGATGCGCGGTATCGCCCAGGTGAAGCCCGGCAACACCTTCGGCGATATCGGCTACGCCATCCAGAACTATGTCGAGGCGCAGCGCTTTTCCGTGGTGCGGGATTTCTGCGGCCACGGCATCGGCCAGAATTTCCACGAGCCGCCCAACGTGCTGCATTACGGCCGCAAGGGTGAGGGACCGGTGCTCAAGCCCGGCATGTTCTTCACCATCGAGCCGATGGTGAATATCGGCCGCCCGGAGGTGAAGGTGTTGGATGACGGCTGGACAGCCGTGACCCGCGACCGCTCGCTCTCGGCGCAGTTCGAGCACATGGTTGGCGTTACGGAAGATGGGGTGGAGATCTTTACCCTCTCGCCCAAGGGCTACACGTTGCCGCCCTATGTTTAACCAGTTTCTGGTTAATTCTTGTAATATACTGATCTAAAAGAAAAACCGGCGGGGTTTGCCCCCGCCGGTCAGTTGTTTCAGGCGACAGTGCCAGGGTCGATCCAGCCGACATGCCCATCAGGCCGGCGGTACACCACGTTGAGTTCGCCGGTCTTGGCGTTGCGGAACATCAGCACCGGCTGGAACGCCAGGTCCATTTTCATCACCGCGTCGCGTACCGAGAGCGTCTCGATCGTCGTGGCGGATTCAGCGATGACCGCGGCGTGCAGCGCCTCGTCATTCATGGCCGTTGTGGCCTCGTGTTCGTGCTCCTGTTCGGGCTCGTGCTTCAGCACATATTGCGTGCCGGCCTGCGGCTTGGCACGGGTACCGTTATCGCGGGCATGCTGGGACACGCGGCGGCGATACCGGCGCAAGCGGGTGGCAATATGCTCGGCGGCGTCGTCGAAAGCGCCATGCGCGTCGGCGGCTTCACCCTCGCCGCGCACGGTAATGCCGCGCCCGGCATGGAGATTGATGTCGCAGGTGAAAAAGCTGCGCGCCTTGCTGAAGGTAACCTGCGCTTCCAGCGCCTGGTCGAAATACTTGCTCGTGATGCTGTCCAGCTGCTTGTTCACGTGAACGCGCAGTGCATCCGACAAGTCGACTTGTTTGCCTGAGACCGTTAGTTGCATGGTCTTCTCCCGACTAGAACGGCTCGAAACTTATAAGGGCCTCCTTAAGCCCCCTCTAAGCGGGCGTCTTATCCCGCTTACGTTGCGCCGAGCCTGGTATACGCAACGCATCCCGGTATTTGGCCACGGTCCTCCGTGCGATGTCTATGCCCTCTTTTTGCAATAGAGCTGCGATGGCATCGTCTGACAAAATGTTTTTCGGGGTCTCGGCGGCGATGATCTGCCCTACCCGATAGCGCACCGTTTCGGCGGAGTGTGTCTCGCCATTCGCTCCGGCCAGCGCGGTGGTGAAGAAGAATTTCAGCTCGAAGATCCCGCGCGGCGTGGCGATGGACTTGTTGGAGGTGACGCGGCTGACCGTGCTTTCGTGCAGTTCCACCTCGACGGCGATGTCGCGCAAGGTGAGCGGGCGCAGATGCGAGATGCCGTGGCGAAAGAAGCCATCCTGACGGCGGACGATCTCGGCCGAGACGCGCAAAATGGTCTGCGCCCGGGATTCCAGCGCCTTCACCAGCCAGGTGGCGCTCTGCATCTGCTCGGAGAGGAAGCTTCTGGTCTCGCGTGAGGCTGACGTCAGGATCCGGGCATGGAAGCCGCGCCGGATCAGCAGGCGGGGCATGGTCTCGGGGTTGATTTCCAGCAGCCAGTCGCTCTGGCCATCCTCGGTGATGGGGGCGGGGCGCATCAGCACGTCGGGGATGAGCGGGCGCAGCGGCTCTGTGTCGAACCCGGCGCCGGGCTTCGGGTCCAGCCGCTTCAGCTCGGCCACCATATCGGCCAGGTCCTCGGCGTCCACGCCGCAGATCTCCTGCAATGCGCGCAGCTCGCGCCGGGCCAGCATTTCCAGATTGTCCAGCAGGGTCTGCATTGCCGGGTCCAGCCGGTTCTTTTCGGCCAGTTGCGCCGCGAGGCATTCCGCCAGGCTCACCGCGAACAGCCCGGCCGGGTCGAAGCGCAGCATTTTCGCGCGCACCGCCTCAAGCTGCTCCAGACGTACGCCGAGCATGGCGGCGATCGCCTCCGGCGCCTCGGCCAGCCGCCCGGCCCCATCCAAAACCGCGATCAACGCCGCGGCGATGGCAAGCTCGGCACGGGTGGTGAAGGCGAGCCGGGCCTGCTGCTCCAGATGCTCGCGCAGATTCGGCTTTTCCGCACCAAGTGCGTCGATGGGGTTCCAGTCGTCGTCCCCGCCGGCCATTGCACCGCCATAGCCATCGGCGCCGGTGCCTGCGTCATACACATTGCTGACATCGATATCGAGCGGCGCCTTGTCGGCATCCGGCATCATCCCGCTGCTGGCGAAACTGGCGGCATCGGGCATTTCCGGCTCCGGCGGGGCGGGCGCCGCGCCGTCCAGCGCGTTTATGGTTCCAACCCCGTCATCGCGCTCAAGCAGCGGATTTTTAAGCAATTCATCTTCGATGAAGGCGCTGGCCTCGATGTTCGAGAATTGCAGCAACTGGATCGCCTGACGCAACTGAGGCGTCATCACCAGCGACTGCGACTGTCGCAGATCCAGGCGCGGTCCGAAGGATGGAGCAAGAGCCATGCCAGAAGGCTAGTGCGTTTTCATTCGCTTTCCAAGCGTATTTGGCCCGAAAACTGCATGGTACGCAGACAGCCCGCGTGGGAACTGGCTTTAGAGGCTGAATTTCTCGCCGAGATACACGCGGCGCACATCCTCATTTGCCACCACCTGCTCGGGGTTGCCCTCCATCAGCACCTGGCCATTATAGAGGATATAGGCGCGGTCGATGATCTCCAGCGTCTCGCGCACATTGTGGTCGGTGATCAGCACGCCGAGGCCGCGGTGCTTCAGATGCGAGACGAGGTCGCGGATCTCGCCCACGGCGATGGGGTCGATGCCGGCCAGCGGTTCATCCAGCAGAATGTAGTTTGGCCCGGTGGCCAGGGCACGGGCGATCTCCACGCGCCGCCGCTCGCCGCCCGAGAGCGCCAAGGCCGGGGTGCGGCGCAGATGCGAGATGCTGAACTCCGCAAGCAGGGCGGAGAGGATATCCTCGCGCTTGTCGCGGTCGGGTTCCACCACCTCAAGCACGGCCATGATGTTCTGCTCGACATTGAGGCCGCGGAACACGCTTGCCTCCTGCGGCAGGTAGCCGATGCCGAGCCGCGCCCGGCGGTACATCGGCAGGCTGGAGATCTCGGCGCCGTCCAGCGAGATCGTGCCGCTATCGGGCGCGATCAGCCCGACGATCATGTAGAAGGTGGTGGT
>DATIWS010000044.1:0-3735 GCA_035519275.1 Acidocella sp.
CAGGAGACCGCCGCTTACCTCCGCGCCGGGCTGGAAGCGCTGGTCGTGGCGCATGGCGACGTGTTCACCGGGGTGCGCGGCGCGGGGCTGCTGCTCGGGCTGAAATGCACCCCGCCCAACGGCGACGTGCAGAACGCCGCGCTGGCGCATGGCCTGCTCACCGTCGCCGCCGGGGATAACGTGCTGCGCCTAGCGCCGCCGCTGATCATCGGCAAGGCGGAATGCGACGAGGCTTTGGAACTGCTTGGCGAGGTGGCCGTGCAAATGACGGCTAAGACGGAGGCTGCGGCAAAATGAGCGTTGCGATCGATATACGGGCCGGTTCCCCCCGGCATTTCCTGAACCTGCGGGATTTCTCCACCGCCGAGCTGCGCGCGCTGCTGGACTCCGCCGCGCTGTTCAAACGCACCCGCCGAACGGCCAAGAAGCCGCTCACAGGTAAGACGCTGACGATGATCTTCGAGAAACCCTCCACCCGCACGCGCGTCTCCTTCGAGGTGGCGACCCGCGAGCTGGGCGGTGACGCCATCGTGCTTTCGTCGCGGGACATGCAGCTTGGCCGCGGCGAGACCATCGCCGACACGGCACAGGTGCTCTCGCGCTTCGCCGACGGGATCATGCTGCGCACCGATTCCGCCACCAAGCTGCACGAGCTGGCGCGCTACGCCACCGTGCCGGTGATCAACGGCCTGACCGACCTCTCCCACCCCTGCCAGATCATGGCCGACATCCTTACATTCGAGGAACATCGCGGCCCGGTGGCAGGGCAGAAGATCGCCTGGGTAGGCGATGGCAATAACGTCGCCGCCTCGCTCATCGAGGCCGCGGCGCGGTTCGATTTCACGCTGCACCTCGCCTGCCCCGCCGGGTACTGGCCGCGTGCCGAGGTTCTGGAATGGGCCAAGGCCGAAGGCGCCGATGTGGAGGTGAGCATCGATCCGGAAACGGCGGTGGAAGGTGCTGCCTGCATCGTCACCGATACCTGGCTGTCGATGTCCGACAGCCCGGATCAGGCCGCCGCGCGCGAGGCCGCCTTCGCGCCCTATCAGGTGACCCAGGAGCTGATGGCGCTGGCATCGCCGGACGCCATCTTCCAGCACTGCCTGCCGGCGCATCGCGGCGAGGAAGTGGCCGCCGAGGTGATCGACGGCCCGGCCTCCGTGGTGTTCGACGAAGCGGAGAACCGCCTGCACGCGCAGAAGGCGATCCTGGCGTGGTGCATGGGGTAGGTTTGAAAGCCGGGCACGGCTGCCTATCTCCCTGTTAAAGGAGAAACGCCATGCCAAAGCTGCTCGACAAATCCGCCATCACCACCCTACCCGGCAAATGGGTGCTGGCGGCGGATCAGAAATCCATTCACCAGACCTTCATCTTCAAAACCTTCGCCGAGGCGTTCTCGTTCATGGCGCATGTCGCGCTGCTCGCGGAAAAAGCGGACCACCACCCCGACTGGTCCAACAGCTTCAACAGGGTGCACATCACCCTCACCACCCATAGCGCCGGAGGCGTCACGGAGAAGGACATCGCCCTCGCAAAGGCGATCAGCAGCTTCGTCTGGCTGCCGCAGTAAGAGGCTGTTCCACAAGTCTACTCTGGCGGCTGTCTAGCCGCGCATGTCTGCGCTCCGGTGCTCACGTACTTCGTGTACGCTCCGCTCCAGTGCTCGAAAAGCACGGCTATCCAACTCGCCAGAGCGACTTCTGAAACAGCCTCTGATCAGCTGGCGGGTTGCACCGGCACCCAGCGCGGGCCGGGGTTCGAACCATCCGCCGCGTTGCCGCTGATGAGGAACACCGGCGGCTGCCCGGCCAGCGGCTTCAGCCGCTCCTGCAAGTCCCCCGCCGAGGCCACGGTCTGGCCATTCACCTGCTCGATGACATTTCCCGGCACGATGCCCGCCTTGGCGGCCGGGCCGGTGGCGGCCAGCACGCTCACCCCATTCGCCGCCGGCTTGGCGGCCACGCTGAGGCCCAGCCCTTGCAGCGCGATGGGGCCGGGGATGGGCGGGGTAACGGTGTCATCCAGCGCCGCGGGCGGGGCGGTGAGCGTGATCTTGGTCTGCGCCTCCGAGCCGTCACGCCGGTACTGCACGCTCACCTTCTGTCCCGCCGGGATCTCCGCGGTGCGGATCTGCAACTCGCGCGGATTGGCCACGTTCACCCCGGCCAGGGCGGTCACGACGTCACCCGTGCGCAGCGTGCCGTCCGAAGGGCTGCCGGGCGAGACCGAGCCGATCAGCGCGCCATCGGTGCCAGGCAGGCGCAGCGCTGCCTGGATCTGGGGCGTTACTTCCTCGGTGGCCAGGCCCAGCCAGCCGCGAGTCATGGAGCCGCTATGCGCCAGTTCCTCGGCCACCGGCTCAGCCATGGCCGAGGGAATGGCGAAGCCCACCCCGTCCGACGCGCCGCTAGGGGCGTAGATGGCGGAATTCACGCCGATCACCTCGCCCGCCATGTTGAACAGCGGGCCGCCGGAATTGCCCTTGTTGATGGCGGCGTCGGTCTGGATGAAATCGTCGAAATCCGTGTCGCCGATGTCCCGGTGCAGGGCGCTCACGATCCCCGCCGAGCTGGAGCTGGGCAGGCCGAACGGATTGCCCACGGCCAGCACCCAGTCCCCCACACGCAGCTTGCCTGAGTCGCCGAACTTCACATAAGGCAGCTTGTGCCCGGCATCGATCTTCAGCACGGCGAGGTCGGCCGGCTTGTCCCGCCCGGCGATGGTCGCCGTGTACACTGTGCCGTCCGGGAAAGTGACGATGACGGTATTGGCGTTGTTCACCACATGCGCGTTGGTGAGGATGTAGCCCGCCGGATCGAACACGAAGCCCGAACCGAGGGATTCAACGGTCTTCGGCGGCGGGACCACCGTGCCGGCGGCGTTGTCCGGCGTGTCCGCCGTGGCGTGCAGGGCGCTGGAGTCGGCCCCGCCATCGCCACCGACTCCATTGTCGCCCTGGCTGTTGTCGCCCTGACCGCTGTTTTTCCCGGCCGGGGCCATGGCGGCGATGCTGACAACCGCCGGCAGCACCTTGGCCGCCAGCTTGTCCATGGAGGGCGGCATGTCGGCGGCACGGGCGGCACCACCGGCCAGAAGAAAGAGCGCGCAGAGCAGGCGAACCGAAAAGGTCATGCCTGAAGTTTGTGAGCAGGGGGCGATCTTCGCAAGAGGGGGCAGGCGGGATATGTCTTGCCGCATGACTGAAGATGATATTCGCGCGGCGCTGGCGCCGTTCAACATCGCCAACCGGCTGGATGGCGTGCATGTGCAAGACGGGCTGGTGCAGGTGAGCCTGGCGGCCTCGCGGCAGGAGGTAGCGGCCATGGAGCCGCTGTGCCGCGAGATCGAGGCCGCGCTTCGCGCCCTGCCGGGCGTGAAATCCGCCACCGTGGTGCTCACGGCCCATGCCACGCCCCCTGCCCCGCCGCCGGCGGAAAACCTGCTGCCTGGGGTGAAGCACGTCATCGCCGTCGCTTCGGGCAAGGGCGGCGTCGGCAAATCCACCGTGGCGGTGAATCTCGCCGTGGCGCTGGCCCAGAGCGGGCTGAGGACCGGGCTGCTGGACGCCGATATCTACGGCCCTTCCCTGCCGAAAATGCTGGGCATCACCACTAGGCCCGAGGTGCGCGGCGGCAAGATGATCCCGCTGGAGGCCTGGGGGCTGAAGGTGATGTCCATCGGCTTCCTGGTGCCGGAGGAAAAGGCGCTGATCTGGCGCGGGCCGATGGTGATGGG
>DATIWS010000045.1:0-15139 GCA_035519275.1 Acidocella sp.
ACGCCCCAGGTGAAAGCGCCATGGGAGCCACCGCCCTGCAACGCGATCTTGATTCGCTTGCGGCCTTCATGCCGTGACGTGGCGTTCGTCATTTGACATCCATCCGTACCAAAGGCGACCAGCCGGGGGCGGCTTTGGCGCTAGCTTCGGCCAGGCGCTGGGCGTAGACCGCCGCGAGGGGAAACGTGCCGATGCGATGGATCCTCTCGAGCGCCGCCCGCGCTGCGGCAAAATCGCCGTTGCGGTAGGCCGCCACGCAATCTTCCCACACGCCCAGCGAGGCGAGATCGGCTTCCTTCGCCTGCAACGCCGGTGCCGCTGTTGTGTCGGTGATGCCGAGAAGTTCATGCACCGGCATCGGCTTGGCGGAGCCTTTCACGGCGACGATATCAACCGAGCGGAACACGAAGCCGGAACCGGCCGCCAGGCGCGTCGCCTCGCTGACCAGGATCTGCGTGCCGTAATGCTTGTTCAGCCCCTCCAGCCGGTTGGCGAGGTTCACCATCGCCCCCATGGCCGTGTAGGCCATGCGGTCGCTGGAGCCGACATTGCCGACCACCGCCTCCCCGGTATGCACGCCAAAGCGGGTGGGCAAAGCCGGCCAGCCCTTTTCCTTGAACTCGTTGGCCAGCCGTACCGTCACGGCGCGGGCGCGCAGCGCGGCGGCGCAGGCATGCGCGGCGTGATCCTTATCGCGCCGGGGCGCATTCCAGAACGCCATCACAGCGTCGCCGATATATTTGTCGATCGTGGCCCCCGCGGCGAGCAGTTCGCGCGTCACCGCCTCGAAATAGGCCGAGGTGACCAGTGTCAGCTCGTCCGGGCCTAGCGTCTCGGCGATGGTGGTGAAGCCCTGGATATCGCTGAACATCACGCTCAGGGCGACGCGCTCGCCGCCCAGCCGCGGCTCGATGCCGGCGGCCAGGAATTGATGCACCAGATCGCGCGGCAGATAGACGGTGAAACTGGTCAGTGTCGCCTTCATCGCGGCGATCGCCTCGGTCAGGCGCTCCACCTCGATGATCCGGCTCCGCAGGTTCAGCGGCGCGGTAAGCTCCAGCCGCCGAATCGCCTGCGCCTCGCGCGTGAGTACGCCAAGCGGCTTGGCGATGCGCCAGGACATGAGGGCGATGGCGCCGAACCCGGCGATGAATGCGCCCAGGGCAAGCAACGTGCCTTGCTTCACCGCGTTATCGACCGCGGCGGTAAAGTCGCTGCGCGGCGCTACAACGGCCACCAGCACGGGCGGGTTTGCCAGCGTTTCCACGGGCTCCAGCCGCGCCAGCATGGTGGCGCCTTCCACATCGAGCCGTCCGCCGTGGCCGGGCACGAGTGCGCCACGGGCATAGGCATTCCAGACAGCCTCAAGGACCGGGTCATGGGAGGCTTGAAGGGTCGTCCAGCCTACGCGCCCGTGTTCGGCCGCGCGCACGACGACTGCGGCTTCAGGATGAGCGAGCAGTATACCGAGATCGCTGAACAGGAAGGCGGTGCTGTGCGGCGTGACTTGTTGAGCCTTGAGAAACGCGCTGAGATTCCCGAGCGTGATGTCAAGCGCGATGACGCCGCCGCCACGACCGGCCAACGGACTGCTGACGCTGAGCCCGACTTGCCGCGTCAGGCTCAGCAGATAGGGGGTGGTGACATAGACGCCCGGCGCCCGGGCCTGCAGATACCATTGCGTGAAACGCGGATCGGCGGGACGCCCGAATGCCGCCGCGGAAATCACGGTCTGGTTTGCCGCCAGGAACAGCCAGGACTTCGCCGCATCGCCAAGCCGGCTGAAGCAGAGCACATAGGCCGTATTGGCCGGCGGCGGCGGCATGAAGGAGACTGGAACCAGGTCAACGGGCGCCGCCTGCAATAGCGTACCATCTGGCCACGCCACCGACACGGTGCGGATTTCCGGCTCCGCGGTCAGCACGGAGAGCAGTTTTATGCCGGCCTGCGCATCGGACGGCGTACTGTCCGTGCCGCTCGTTGCCGCAACCTCGCGGATGAGTGCCAGCACCGGCTGCACCAGCGCATTTGTCCGCGCGGCAACGGTGGCGGCGGTTTCGGCAAGACTGATATCGGCTGTTGCCACGGCAGCCTGTTCGCTCGCGCCGCGAAAGCCGGACACCGCCAAACTGAGGATGACGGCGAAGATCAGCGTGAAGGCGATCAGGATGGTGACGGTGAAGCTGAGGCTGGGCCGGAGGAGGACAGGCTTGAACATCATGCCGCCGCCAGCGCTTTACGGTAATGCGCCCATGCCTCGGCGGGCGGCATGGCGTCGAGCCGCTTGGCCCCGGACTCCGGGTCGCCATCTCCCAGGGTGGCCAGGGCTGCGAGTTGGACCGCGACACCGGCTTCCAGGCCAAGATTCCGCGCAGCCGAGGTCATCGGCGGCAACGCGCGCAGCAGCCGCAGACGCCCGGCAAAGCTGTCCGGGGGCGGCGCGGTCTTGGCCCCGGCGGCCCGGATTTCACGGCCCAAGGCTTGGCTCAGCCGCCAGCCCAGCTCGGGCGTGAGGCTGGCAAACAGGTCCGCTTCTCGCGCCAGCCGGCAGAGCAGGCTATCCTCATCCAGGGCGGCGGCGGCGCGGGAGGGATCTGTTGCTAGAATTACAAGGCGGATATGGTCTTGGACGGCCTGATCCAGACCAGCCCGGGCGGCCAGGGCCACGGTAAGCGCGGCGGAGCGGGCTTCCAGCACCCCAGGCGCCGGTACTGAACCATCATGCTGCAGGTCATGCCCAGCCATGGCCAGGATGCCGGCTACGGCGCATCCGGCGTCGAGCAGGCCGAGGTGCAGAGCCTCCGCGCACAGCCAGCCCATGGCCAGGGTGGCCTCTGCCTGGTGGTAGTGATTGTGATAATCGGGTTCGCCGCCACGCGGGAACGAGGCAGCATGGGCTGCCACGGCCTCAGCTATGAGCGCCGCCGCCGTTGTGACACCTGATGGCAAGGGCTGGCCGCGCAAAGCCCCGTCCAGCGCCTCTGTGAGCGCCGCCTGTATGTCTGCGGGCCGGGAGCGGCGGCGGATCATGTCCGCCTCCAGTCGCTGCAAGGCTGTGCCTGGGGGGCTCGCCGTCATATTCAACACCCGGAATGTTGGATGCGATCGCCCCCCAATATAGGCTGCCGGCGGAGCGGATGCACTACCGGCGCCAAACTGTCACGCAAAGCCTTTGGGCTTATGCCATGTTATGCAATCCGGCATCCACAAAGACAGTGTCGCCCGTCATCCCCGAGGCCGCGCCGCTGACAAGGAAGGCGACAACGCGCCCGACCTCGGCGATGTCCACCAGGCGGTGGGCAGGGGTGCGGGTAACGGCAGAGTTGATCAGCTCGTCGAACTGGGAAATGCCGCTGGAGGCGCGGGTCTTCAGCGGGCCAGGCGAGACGGCGTAAACCCGGATGCCTTTCGAACCCAGATCGGAGGCCAGGTAACGTGTGGTGGCCTGCAACGCCGCCTTCACCGGCCCCATGATGTTGTAGTTGTTCACCACCTTGTCGGCGCCGTAATAGGTCAGCGTCAGCAACGTGCCGCCATTCGGCATCAGCGGTTCGGCCAGCCGCGCCATCTCGATGAAGGAGTAGCAGGATACGTACATCGCCTGCTCGAAGCCGGGGCGCGAGCAATCAACGACGCGGCCGTGCAGGTCCTCGCGCGGTGCGAAGGCGATGGAGTGCAGCACGAAATCAAGCCGCCCCCAGCGGGTACGGATTTCGTCAAACACGGCCTGCAACTGGCCGGGCTGTTCAACATCGAGCGGCATGATGATGTCCGCCTCGAGATTCTCCGCCAGTGGGCGGACATATTTTTCCGCCTTTTCATTCAGATAAGTGACGGCAACCTCAGCGCCGAACGCGCGCAGCTTGTCGGCGCAGCCATAGGCGAGGGAATCGCCATTGGCGATGCCGACGACAAGCCCCTTCAGCCCCTTCAGCGCGGCGCCGACACGGGTGTCCGGGTCCACGGCGATCGGCAAGGTGTCGTGAGGGTTTAGGGTCATGCAAGGCTCTCCTGTAAGGCTAGGGTAGGCGAAGGTTCGGAAGGGATGGTTCCGGTGAGGGCGTCGAGCGTGTGCCGGGCGATCATCGCCTCCTCATTGGTCTGGATGATGAACACCTTCACGCGCGAACGTTCGGAAGAGATGACTTGGCTGCTGGCGCGGTTGGCTTCGCGGTCAAGCTCCACGCCGATCCATTCCATGCCCTCGAGTACACGCTCACGCACGCGCCAGGCATTCTCGCCAATGCCGCCGCAGAACACGACGGCGTCGAGCCCCTCCAGCACAGCCGCCAGACCGCCGAGTTCGCGGCGGATGCGGAAGACGAAATATTCGATGGCCTGGCGCGCTTCCTGCGTATCCGCCGCTTCCAGCTCGCGCATGTCGGCGGATAGGCTGGAGAGACCTTTGAGGCCGGATTCCTTGTACAGCATGTCGGACAGGGCTTCCGGCGTCAGCCCCTTGGTCTGCAGCAGATACAGCAGGACGCCGGGGTCGACCTGGCCGCAGCGCGTGCCCATCGGCAGGCCGTCGAGCGCGGTGAAGCCCATGGAGCTGGCGATGGAGAGCCCGTCGCGAATGGCGCACATCGAGGCGCCATTGCCAAGATGCGCAACGACGACGCGCCCGGCCGCATGCAGAGGCGAGACCTCGGCCAGATTGCGGCAGACATATTCGTAGGAGAGGCCATGGAAGCCGTAGCGGCGCACGCCCTCGTCATACAGCGCGCGCGGTAGAGCGAAGGTATCGTTCACAAACGGATGCGCGCGGTGGAAAGCGGTGTCGAAGCACGCCACCTGCTGCACATGCGGCCAAGCCTCCTGCGCCGCGAGGATGCCGGCGATGTTGTGCGGCTCATGCAGCGGTGCAAGCGGCACCAGCGTGTGCAGATAGTCCAGCACTTCCGGTGTTACCACCGTCGGGGCGCTGTAGCGCAGCCCTCCATGCACCACACGGTGCCCGGCCGCGACGACATCCGCATTGGGAAAGGTGGCGCGGCGCCAAGCCAGCACACGGCGCAGCGCATCGGTGTGGAAGCCGCCCTCCGCCGGTTCCCAGCTTTCTTCATGGATCACCGCCCCCGCGCCATCCCGTACCTTCATGTGCCGGGTGGCGCCGGTTTTCTCCGCCAACCCCACGGCCAGGGCCTGCGGCTCGCCATGGCCAAGCTCGAACAAGGCGAATTTGATGGAGGAGGAGCCGGCATTCAGCGTTATGACATGTGGCATGGCGGGAGCCTCTGTGATGTTTAAGCAGCACCGGACGGCGGCACGGCGCTCCGCCCCGTGCGTTGCCAGGATTCGTACAGCACCGCGGTGACACAGGAGAACAGTCGCGCTGTGGCGTCGTCGGCACGGCTGGTCAGCAGCACCGGAACCGAGGCGCCGAGCACGATGCCAGCACCTTCCGCCTGTGCCGCGTAAGTGAGTTCCTTGGCCAGGATGTTGCCTGCCTCCAGATTGGGCACAACCAGGATATCCGCCCGTCCCGCGACCGAGGAGATCAGTCCCTTGGTCTTGGCAGCCGCCAGGCTGATTGCGTTGTCCATCGCCAGCGGACCGTCAACGATGCCGCCACGGATCTGCCCGCGCTCGGCCATCTTGGCGAGTGCGGCGGCATCCAATGTCGCCGGCATCTTCGGGTTCACCACCTCCACCGCCGCCAGAATGCCGACCTTCGGCACGGAAATGCCCAGCGCGATGGCGAGGTCGATGGCGTTTTGCGTGATGTCGACCTTGTCTTCCAGCGTAGGCGCAATGTTGATCGCGGCATCCGTTACCAGCAGCAGGTCGCGCAGATGCGGAACGTCCATGATGAAAACATGGCTGATGCGGCGGCTGCCGCGCAACCCGCCCTGGGATTTGACGACATGTTTCAGAAGCGCGTCGGTGTGCAGATTGCCTTTCATCACGGCCGCGGCACGCCCTTCATGCACCAGCTCGACGGCGCGCGCGGCGGCGAGATCGTGGCTCGGAATGTCGATGATCTCCAGCCCGTCGAGAACGGCATCATGCGCGGCCGCGACGGTACGGATTTTCGCCGCGTCGCCAACCAGGATCGGCGTGATCAGCCCCGCCTGCATTGCCTCCAGCGGTCCCAGCAGCGAGCTTTCATCCTCCGGGCTGACCACGGCGGTCGGCATGGGGGGCAACGCCTTGCAGGCGGCAAGCAGCCGCGCGACATGGCGGTGCCGGGCGATGGTGATGTCCGGCAGCACGGCATCGCCGATCTGCTGGCGCTCGGTTGGCGGGCAGACTTCCGCCTTGCCATCCACCAGCATTTCCTCGCCGCGGAAAATCTGTGTGCGCAGAACGATCGTCGCCGGCGCGCGCTTCTCTGTCACTTGCACGGTTACGATCAGGTCATCACCGGCATGGGCGCGGCCCAGAAAGCGCAGATCCTGCGCTTCGTAAAGTGTTCCCGGTCCCGGCAGCAAATTGCCGAGAATCGCCGAGAATAGAGAGCCCAGCCACATGGAGGGCGCCGGGTGCTGCTCGGCGTCTCCGGGCTGGCCGGCCGCCGGCAGATGTACCGGGTTGAGATTACCGCTGGCATGGGCGAACACATAAAGATCGTCCGGCGTGACGGTGCGGCGGATCGACACATTGTCGCCAACCGCCACGTCGTCGAAGGTCTTGCTGAAAGCCGGGGCCGGGCTCTGCGCGGTGTCGATGTCAAGCGGCATTACACGGCCTCCGTTTCCAGGGTTGCGGGAGATTTCGCCAGAAAAATCTGCTCGATCGTTGCCAGCCGTTCCGCCGTGCGCGGCGAAAGCGTGCCGACGACATTGGCAACGCGGTGGACCGCCTTCAGCAACTTGCGGCGCTCTTCCGTGGAGTCGGGCAGCAGGTCGGGCAGGGTCTTCAGCGCTGCGTCCTGGTTCCAGCCATTGATCAGCGCCTGCGTGCGCAGCGCCTGCTTGAACTGGCTGAAGGTGAGGCGGTGGGTATCATCAAGCTCCGCCTGGTACTCCGCCAATGATTTGAAGGCGCGGTCGTCAACAACGCGCTCGGCGCGGTGGATATAATTCACCGACCGCAGCAGGGCCTCCACCGGGCCGCCCTCGCTCAGCTTGTGCTGCAACTCGAATTGCAGTTTCGCCGCTGCCGCCTCGCGCATCACGCTGCGGCCCAGGCGCTGGTGCGGCACCGTGTTGAAACCAAGCATCCCCGTTGCCGCCTGCACAACCGGCGAGCCATAGATCGTGCGGAAGGCGATCTCCTTCCAGATATCCATCATCAGCCCGCAAGCTTTCAACGTATTCTCGATCTGGATGGCGGCTGCATGCTCCATCTGCCGGAATGGATTGCCGTCGTCCACAGGCTTGCGGTTCTGCTTGGCGTCTTCCACCAGAGGGGCCAGCACCTGGCTCATCGGGTTCTTGTCGGACACGGCGGCATAGCGCAGACGCTGCGGATTGTTCTGACGGATCTTCTGCGCGACTTCCGGCGTGATGGCGGCCTGCACCATTGGTTGCATGAATGTGCGGTACAGCCCGCTATTGATTTCCGACACCCGCGCGACGGTGGCGAATTGCAGATCGTCCTCTGGAGAATTATGTCCAAGCGCGCGGATATGGTCGAGCGTGCGCACCTCGAGCCGGAACAGGTAATTGCCGGTGATCATGTCGGTATGCGCGGTGTGCACGCCCACATCCTCGATCACCGCCTCGTACAGGCCGGGCGGCATCAGGTCGATCATGTCCATGCAGCTGGCGAACTCGCCATGCTCTTTCAGGGCGATCTTGCCGGAGACAAAAATGCCAAGATGGCCGATGTTTTCGTGGATCGAATAGATGATTGTCTGACCATTGGCGACAATGTCCTGCTCGTGCTCGTACATGTCGAGCAGCCAGCCCAGCGCCTGCGGCGGCGGGGTAATGTCATCGCCCCAGGAGCAGAACACGACGATCGGCGAGCGGATGTTGCGCAGGTCGACATGCATACCATCTGAGGTGAGCAACTGCCCCGAGGAAAGGCGGTTGCCGACGAAAAGGTTGTCGGCGATCCACTGCATTTCCTCGGCATTGAGCAGTACCGGGTTGCCCCACCATTTCTCGAATTCCAGGAAGCGTTGAGCCTCGGTATCGACATGGTCGAACACGTTGTACCCCTTGCGGAAATAGGTGTTCGCCGGGTTCATGTTCTCGAAATTGCCAACCAGGCCGATGCCATCGAAAATACCGGCGCCAAGATCGCCCGCAAGTGCGGTGAGCCACGTGCCGCCGAGCAGGCCGCCAAGATAGCGCAGAGGCGCTTTGCCGCGATTGCCGGCCCAGTAGGAGAGCGGCGAGCCCGCGATCAGGATCGGGCCGGTAAGTTCCGGCTTGATTGCGGCGGTCATCATGATCTGCCAGCCCGCCTGGCAGTTGCCGATCAGCGCCGGCAGAGATGGCGCCTGAGGATGCAGGCCGGAGACCGTGCGGATGAATTCCGCTTCGGCCCGGCAGACATCCTCCACGGTCTGCCCCGGCACGGGGCGCGTGGTGAAGCCGACGAAATAGCAAGGATGTCCGGCCTGCAGGGCGGCGCCGATCTCACTCGCCTTCTTCATGCCGCCAATGCCAGGGCCGTGCCCGGCGCGCGGATCGAATACGATAAACGGCCGCTTGGCAGGGTCCACGGTAACGCCGGCAGGTGGTTTGATGTGCAGCAGGCTGTAATTCACCGGCCGTGGCAGGGTTTGCCCGTCGAGCACGAGTTCGGAATCGAAGGTTAGAACGCTGGGGGCCGTACGGGCGGCTGCTTCAGCCACTTCGTTGCCGCGCCGGCGCAAGGTGTCCCAGAACAACAGGCTGCGCTGCGCCGCGTCGATCATGTATGCCTGCGCATCGGTGAAGGCGCTCAGCGGCCCGCTGCCGCCGGCAAGTTTTGCCCAGGGAGTGGGCAGGGCAGAAAAAAAGCTCTCATTACTGGCAACGAATGCCTTGCCGGTGGCGTCTGTTAGAGACATCGCGTAGCGCCTTCTTCTGTAGTGAATTAGTAGCCATATAGTTTTTTTTGGACTGCAGCACGCAAGTGACAGAATCGGGAAATTTCGTTGTCGTGCGGCCGTATCACTTCGGAAGCTGAGATTTCATTGCCGCCACGGCGGCATCCTGCACGGCCTGGGGCAGCGGTACGTAGTAAAGGCTGGTTGCGATATCCGCGCCGTTTTTATAGGCCCAGGTAAAAAACCTGACGACATTGGCGCTCTGCGCAGGGTCATCGGGATGCTTTGGCATAAGGACAAAGGTGGCCGCCACAATGGGCCAACTCGCTGCTCCGGGCATATTGATGATACTGACTGCAAAGTTCTTCGCCGTGAGCCAATCCGCCTGTGCCGCCGCAGCCTGAAACGCCGCAAGGGACGGTGAAACGTAGTACCCAGCTTTGTTGCGCAGCTGAACGGTCATCAGCTGGTTCTGAAGTGCGTAGGTGCTCTCCACGTAGCCTATGGCGCCTGGGGTGGCGCGGACGCTGGCCGCCACACCGGCATTGCCCCTGGCCCCAAGCCCAACAGGCCAGGATACGCTGGTCGCGGCGCCAACCGTGCGCTTCCAGCCGGGGCTGATATCGCAAAGGTAGGACGTCCAGACATAGGTCGTGCCCGAACCATCCGCGCGATGTACCGGGGTAATGGCAAGATGCGGCAGGGTGAGCCGCGGATTGGCGTTGGCAATGTCGCGGTCATTCCATGATGTGACCGTGCCGGCGTAGATGCCGGCCAGCACTGTGTCCGGCAGTTTGAGCTGGTTCATGCCAATGCCAGGGATATTCACGATCACCACGACCGCACCCATCACCGTTGGCACCTGCAGCAGGCCGGCCGAAGCCAGCGTATCCGGGTTCATCGGCGCATCGGAAGCGCCGAAATCGACGGTGTGATTGAGAATTTGTTCCTGGCCGCCGCCCGAACCGATCGCCTGGTAGTTGAGCGTTACACCGCTCGCCGGCGCGGCGGCCTGTGCCCATTTTTCGTAGAGCGGCGCCGGGAACGTGGCGCCTGCTCCGGAGATCTGCTGTGCCCCTGCCGATAACGGCGCCAACAGGGCAATTAACATGGCAGCCAAGCGGTGGCTGACCCGCCGCATCTTAGCCCTCCCGGGGCAGGCCAAGCACCATTTCCGGGATTTCGCCATCGACGCGCAGTGGCGCCCCGGTCATGGCGACGATCTCCTCCACGCTCACCCCCGGGGCGCGCTCACGTAGCACCAGCCCTTCCGCCGTGGGTTCGATCACCGCCATTTCGGTCACCACCAGACTGACGCGCCGGGCCGCTGTCGCCGGCAGCGTAAGTTCCGGCACGATCTTGGTGACACCCTTCGCGTGATGCTGCATTGCCACGATCACCCGTCTTGCCCCGGCGACGAGGTCCATTGCCCCGCCCATGCCCGGCACCATTTTGCCCGGTACCATCCAGTTGGCCAGATGCCCGTGCTGATCCACCTGGAGTCCGCCAAGGACCGTTATCGCGAGATGGCCGCCGCGGATCAGCGCGAAGCTGAAGGCGCTGTCAAACGACATGGCACCCGGCAGCGCGGAGATGAAGGAGCCGCCCGCGTCGGTCAGGTCTGGATCCTCCATGCCCTCGGGCGGGGGCGCGCCAAAGCCAATGATGCCGTTCTCGCTCTGAAAGGCGACATTAATGCCCGCGGGCACGTAGCGCGCCACCAGCGTCGGCAGGCCAATGCCGAGATTGACGAGCATGCCATCGTGCAATTCCCGCGCCACCCGGCGGGCGATGATTTCCTTGGAATCCATAGCGGGATGCTCGCTCATTGTTTCGGCCTTTCCAGCAGATGCGTGACCAGAATGCCCGGCGTGCGCACGGCATCGGGCGGGATCATGCCAACGGGTACGATCTCATTCGGCTCAGCGATGACACAATCAGCGGCCAGCGCCATCAGCGGATTGAAGTTGGTCGCGGTCAATTGATAGGTAAGGTTGCCGCTGTAATCGGCCTGGGCTGCGTGGATCAGCGCGAAATCGGCGCGCAAGGGCTTCTCCAGCAGGTAGGCCACCCCATCAACCTCGATCTGCTGCTTCCCCTCGGCAACCACGGTGCCGACGCCGGTGGGGGTCAAGAAGCCGCCCAGGCCAGCCCCGCCAGCGCGCACTTGCTCGGCGAGCGTACCCTGGGGTACGAGGTCCACCTTCATCTCGCCGTCTATCATCTTTTTTTGGGTCACCGGATTGGTGCCGATATGTGAGGCAATGACCCGGGTCACGCAGCCGGCATCCACCAGCTTGCCGATGCCGATGCCAGGCCGGGCGGTATCGTTGGCAATGACCGTCAGGTTGCGGGCCTGCCGCGCCACCAGGGCGTCAATGAGCCGGTGCGGCGACCCAACACCCATGAAGCCGCCGATCATCAATACTGCTCCATCGGGGATCAACGCGGCAGCCTGGTCGTTGGATATGGCGTGGAGCATGGCAGGCACAAGCCTTTCAAAAAGAATGGTCTTACTTGGTATTACAATGGTCTGACTTGGTCTTACAATGGTCCTACTTTGTATATCTTAACGCCGGATTTAGCCGGATTTGCGTGTTTCTATTGTGAATTTCCGCAGCATTCGGATGTGTGGTGTGCCGGTATGGCGCGGTATTTTGGCAAGGCGCGCATGACAGACCGGCTCTCGCCACATGGCTGGGTGCGTGACCTTTGAATAGACGCGCAGTAACGCGCCGAAGATAACCCCCGGCGATATGCGCCCAGGCCAAGCACCCCAGCAGGCCACTTCAATAATTTAACACTTGGTCCACCTGCCGAATGCGGCCTTCAATGCCACGTCTCAGCTCGGTAGAAGAACATTATTAGCGGCAAAATGGTATCGAAGCCTCCGCAAAATTCATGTTACGGCGCACAAGTTTCATGGTTCATCGCTTGGATGCGGCGGCATCTGACCTATATGCTTTTCGGACGGATTTTTAAGACCGCCTACTGACTGCCTCTAGCTAGGGCAGGGGTCATACGAACGACCAGCGCAAAGCCTACAGCACCGCCGGGAGGGATGTATGAACAAATACGATGCGACAACAAAATAATAGCATGGCCAAATTCGCAACCTCGCAGCTGGGGCAAAATGTGCTCGTCTTTCAAGGCGGAGGTGCGCTTGGTGCGTACCAAGCCGGCGTATACGAGGCGTTGCATGAATCGGGGATCGAGCCGGACTGGGTGATTGGCACCTCGATCGGCGCGATCAATGCGAGCCTGATTGCCGGAAACGCGCGGGCATGCCGGCTCGATCAACTGCGCGAGTTCTGGCGTCGCGTTGAATATGACCTTCCGGCGAATGTACTGGCGGCTCTACCCTGCTGCGGCGGTTTCGCGCGCCTCATGACGGCGGTAAATGGGTTGTCTGAATTCTTCGCCCCCAACCCTGCTGCGGTATTGGGAAGTATGTGGCCGACCGACGCCGAGAGCGCCGCATTGTATAGTACCGTGCCACTACGCAACACGCTGGTGGATCTGGTCGATTTCGATCAGGTCAACAGGCGGGAAGTCCGGATTTCGGTTGGTGCGGCCAATGTCTGCACCAGCGAGATGTGCTATTTCGACAGCAGGGACATCGAATTTCGTGTCGAGCATGTACTTGCCTCGGGTGCGATGCCCCCGGCGTTCCCAGCTGTGCGGGTCGATGGCGAACTGTACTGGGATGGCGGCCTGCTCTCCAATACGCCGTTGGAAGCGATTTTCGACGACAACCCAAGGCGTAGCGCGCTGATCTTCTCGGTGCATCTGTGGAACCAGGAGGGGCAGGAACCGCACACCATCGCCGAGGTGCTGAACAGGCAACTGGACGTGCAATTTGCCAGCCGGACGCGCAGCCATGTGGAACGACAACAGCAAATCCACAAGCTTCGCCACATTATTGCTGAGCTCACCGGCCGGCTGCCAGAAGCCGAGCGCGCAGCCGACGATGTTCGCGATATGGCGTGCTATGGTTGCACCACGCAAATGCATGTCGTCGCGCTGGTGGCGCCGGATCTGCCAGACGAAGACTACGCCAAGGACATTGATTTCAGTGCCGGCGGCATTCGCGCGCGCTGGGATGCTGGCTATGCCCAAACCATGCGAGCGATCGAAACGGCCCCATGGGCCGCTCCCATGGATGCATTGGAAGGGGTCGCCCTCCACTGGATCATGCCATGAGGCTCAAAAAAGCACCGACCCTATCGTCGCAGCCGGAGGCGGAGGACTGCTGCGCCGAACTCGCCGCCGGTCTAACCGCTAAACACGCGACGATTGCACCAAAATTTTTTTACGACACGATCGGCTCGACATTGTTCGAAGCGATCTGCCTGCTTGACGAATATGATCTGACCCGCACCGAAGCAGGCATAATCAAGACGAATCTCGACGAGATCGCCCGCGCCATCGCCCCTGGCGCCGTTTTCATCGATCTCGGTGCCGGCAATTGCGCGAAGGCGGCGACGTTGTTGCCGGCTCTCTGCCCGGCGATGTATGTCGCGATCGATATTTCCGCGGAGTTTCTTTGCCGTGCCCTGGCGAAACTTCAGGGAAGTTTCCCCGCTATCCCGATGACATGGCTGGACGCGGATTTTACCCGGAATCTTGATCTGCCCCCAGCAATTCCTGAAGGACAACGCATTTTCTTTTATCCCGGCTCTTCAATCGGTAATTTCATGCCGCAGGAAGCCGAACTCTTTCTTTCCAGCCTGCATTCGAAAGCCGATGGGCTGCTGATCGGTGTCGATCTTCTCAAGCCGGCGGCCGCGCTTGAAGCCGCTTATGACGATGCGCTCGGCGTCACTGCTGCTTTTAACATCAACATTCTCCGCCGCGTGAATCGTGAACTCCGCGCCGATTTCGATCTCCGCTCCTGGCGGCATGTCGCTCTGTTTAATGCGCCGCTTGGCCGGGTTGAGATGCATCTCGAGGCACGGATTGCGCAGACGGTGCATTGGCCGGGAAGTGTGCGGCACTTCGCCAAGGGAGAACGCATTCATACGGAGAACAGCTATAAATACTGCCGGTCCGATTTCCTCGCCCTGCTGGTGAAATCCGGTTTTCATCCCACGCACACCTGGACCGATCCCGAAAATAAGTTCCTTGTCTGCTATGCGCGCGCGTTGAAGAACAACCATGATGAATGACAGAGACGCCCCCGGCCTGCTTTCCAGGTTCAACGCTGTCCGCGCCCATTCGCTCTCACTTGCCGCCCCACTCTCGCCCGAGGACTGCACGGTCCAATCCATGACCGATGCGAGCCCCGTCAAATGGCATCTCGCCCACACGACCTGGTTTTTCGAAACCTTTGTCCTTGAACGCTTCGAGCCTGATTTTTATCCCTTCGACCCGGCCTTCCGTGCGCTGTTCAACTCCTACTACAACGGCATCGGCGCCCAACATCCCCGCGCCCAGCGGGGCCTGATCACCCGTCCCTCTCTCGATGTCGTCCTCGCTTACCGCCGCGATGTCGACAACCGCATCTCCGCCCTGCTGGCGCGCGCTTCACCTGGCGAACTGTATGATCTGGTGGAACTCGGGCTGCACCATGAGCAACAGCACCAGGAGCTGATCCTCACGGACGTAAAGCATCTCCTCAGTTGCAACCCGACCCTGCCTGCCTACAGCGAGGATGCGCCTGCTGCCGCAGCCCAGCCGGTCTTGTCCTGGCGTTCATTCGCAGGCGGCGTCGTCGAGATCGGCCATGACGGCCACAGCTTCTGCTTCGACAACGAAACGCCGCGGCACCGTCAGTTTCTGGCACCTTTCAGCCTCTCTGAATCGCTGGTCACCAACGCCGAGTACCAGGATTTCATTGATTCCAGGGGTTACACCACCCCTGCTCACTGGCTTTCAGACGGTTGGGATTGGGTTAAGGGGCAGGGGCTCACCCATCCGCTATACTGGTCGCGCGCCGGAGATTCCTGGGTCGAATTTTCCCTGCGCGGCGCGCAACCGCTCAACCCATCCGCCCCGGTACTGCATCTGTCCTATTACGAGGCCAGCGCCTACGCGCAATGGGCCGGCGCGCGCCTGCCAACTGAAGCCGAGTGGGAGCATGCGGCACGACAGGCGCCGGATTTGCCTTACCTTTTTGGCGCCGCCTGGCAATGGACCAGCTCCGCCTACGCGCCATATCCGGGCTTTGCTGCCGCAAGCGGGGCGGTCGGTGAATACAACGGCAAGTTC
>DATIWS010000046.1:0-6760 GCA_035519275.1 Acidocella sp.
GTTTCACGTCGCCGCGGATATAGAGACCGGCGCTCTCACGCCTCTTCTGGAAGCGTACAATCCGGACGACCTCGAAACCATCAACGCCGTCTATGTGGGCGGCGGCCACGTACCCTATCGCGTCCGGGCCTTCATCGACCACCTGGTCGACACGCTCGCGTCAGAGCCCCTGCTGACAGGGCGCTGACGGGGGAGGAGCACTCACGCCGCGGCTTTGAGCGCGCGCAGCAGTTCCTGGCGGGCTAAAGCCACGCGCCGGTGGCGCAGCGCGCTTTTCGCCCAGACGAGATAGAAGCTGTTCCGGGGTGTCGTCACCGGCGGGTCGATCATCGCCAGCCTGCCATCGCTCAGATCCTCGATGCAGAGATAGTTCGGAAGCACGGTCCAGCCTGCGCCGGCCCGAACCAGCGCGCGAAGAATCCGCAGGTCCGGCGCGGTGACGGCGGGGAGATTGGGCAGTGATGGAAGGCCGTACTTCGTGCTGGACTAATTAAATGAGGATGCGTCGGGAATACAGGAACCTTCATTCATTCCGCTTTGGTTTTACCAAATCCTGCCATCACGTTACCGAAACAGGGGGCTGTTGTTGCCGGTTTTGCATTTAATGCCGCGCTAAAGGCTAAAGAGAGCTGTGACCCACGAATTTTTCTTCAAGGACAAACAGGCGTGGGGTCGAGGTTCGCGCGGAGGCGATGCTGCTGCGCGGTGCCTTGCAGGACGATGAAGCCAGGGTTGCCTGTTTCATGGGGCCTGCTGGGCGCCGCTCGACGAGAACAAGGCCGCCGCCGTCGCCCGTGCCACCGCCGTGGCACTGCCCGGGTTCCCCACCATCGCGCCCGCTGGCAGCGTCAAGCTGCCAGCCACCTTCCATCTGGTCACGGCCTTAGCGCTATGATCCGGGAGACGAGGGATAGATCTGATGTTTATGAGGTGTTTCTAGCCTCGTTGGCAGGGGGAGATGTCCTCTCGTGTCTCGTCGCCTCCGATCAAGGAAAGCGTAGTTAACGATGACTTCGGCGGGGCTGCCCAGGGCTGAGGCGGCGTCTTAACCGAGGCCATTGCCGCCATGAAACGGATCGGGCAGTATGCGGCCCCATAGCCATGGCAGTCGATTTAAGCATTTCCAGCGGGCGGATCGCCCTGCGTGGCGCGTTGACGGCGCTGACGTTGGGGCCGTTATGGCCGCGCGCCTTGCGGGCGGCCGGTGAGGCCGCGGGCGGGCCGCTGGAGATCGATCTCTCCGCCGTGGACAGGTTGGACAGCTCCGGCGCGGCGCTGATTCTGGCCATGGAACGCCGCCATGGCGGCGCGGTGAGCTTGAGCGGGGCGAACGAAGAGGTGAGCGCGCTGCTGGCCCAGCTGCGCGCCGTGGCGCCGGCAACCCAGGCGCCGATGCGTGCGACCGCCGCGCCGCGGATGAACATCACCCAAGACCTGCGTGTGAAGGTCGAGTTTTTTGGCGAGACGGTGCTGTCGCTGTTCGCTTTGCATAGCCAGCTGCGCATGCTGCGCCGGGCGGATTTCTTCCGCATTGCCGAACGCGCAGGGTTGCAAGCGCTGCCTTTGGTTCTCACCCTCGGTTTTCTCATAGGCATGATCCTCGCGTTTCAGTCGGCGGTGCCGATGCGCCAGTTTGGCGCGGATCTATATGTCGCGGACCTGGTCACGCTCTCGCTCTGCCGCGAGCTTGGGCCACTGATGGTCGCGGTCATCCTCGCCGGGCGCACGGGCTCGGCCTATGCCGCCGAGCTAGGCACCATGCAGGTGAATGACGAGATCGCCGCGCTGACGACCATGAACATCAGCCCGGTCAGCATGCTCGTGCTGCCGCGCATCGGGGCGGCGATGCTGGTGATGCCGGCCCTGATCGTGGCAATAAATGCCGCTGGTCTCGCCGGCATGACCGCCGTGCTGACCGCCTTCGGTTTTCCGCTCTCGGCCATCGCGGCGCATATCGCCATCCATACCGCCGCGCGGAATTTTGTAATGGGGCTGTGCAAGGGCGTGGTGTTCGCGGCGATGGTGGCGCTGATCGGCTGCCGCGCGGGGCTGACCGCCAAAGGCGGGCCGCGCGCGGTGGGCGAATCCGCGACCGCCGCGGTGGTGGGCGGCATCGTTGTCACTGTGGTGCTGGACGGGATTTTCTCCGTGATCTTCTACCGGTTGAACCTGTGACACCGGTAATCACCGTCAGCGGCGCCACGCAGGCGTTCGGCAGTCGCACCATCTTTCGTGATGTCAGCTTCAACGTGGCTCAGGGGGAGGTGTTCGTGATTCTGGGCGGGTCAGGCTGCGGCAAGTCGACGCTGCTCAGGCAGATGATTGGGCTGCTGACGCCCAGCGCAGGGGAGATCACCATAGGCGGCTTCAGCGTGCGGAGCGACGTGGTGGCGGTGCGGCGGCAGATTGGGGTGATGTTCCAGTCGGGCGCGTTGCTCGGGTCGATGACCCTGCTGGAGAATGTCTCGCTGCCGCTGGCGGTGTTCACGGACTTGCCGGAAGCTGCCTGCGCCGAGATCGCCCGGCTGAAGCTGGCTCTGGTCGGGCTGGGCGACGCGGCTTTGCTGCTGCCCTCCGAGATTTCCGGCGGTATGCTCAAGCGTGCCGCCATCGCGCGGGCGCTGGCGCTGGACCCGCCGATCCTGATGATGGACGAGCCTTCGGCCGGGCTCGACCCGGTGACCTCGGCCGGGCTCGACCGGCTGATCCTGCAGCTGCGCGACACGCTGGGCACCACCTGCGTGGTGGTAACGCATGAGCTCGCCTCGATCATGGCCATAGCCGACCGTTGCGCCATGCTGGACGCCAAGGCTCAGGGGCTGATTGCCCTTGGCAGTCCTCAGGAACTGCGTGATCATCCCGGCCAGCCGATGGTGCGGGCCTTCTTTCACCGGGAGACACTTTAATGAGTGCGAGTTCTGCGAGCTTTCGGGTTGGCGCCTTCGTTCTCGCCGGTGCGGTGGCGCTGCTGGCGCTGTTCTTCTTCCTCACTGGCGGCAGGTTCAACGAGGGCACGCTGTACGAGACCTATTTCCCAGAGTCCGTGCAGGGGGTGGATGTCGGCACGGCGGTGAAATATCGTGGCGTGACGGTGGGGCAGGTGGTCGATTTGGAGCTGGTGGCGGCGGCGTATCCACCGCCCGATACCGCTGCGGCAGGGCAGGCAGTTTACCAGCAGGTGATGGTGCGCTACCGCGTGAACGAGCACAGGGTGGGCATTTCTGTGAACGTTGCGAACGCCGTCGCCCTGGGGTTGCGTGCGCAGCTTGTGCCGCAGGGCATCACCGGGCTGTCCTACATCGATCTGAGCTTTGCGGCCCCGCACGGCTCTCCAGTGGCAGTGGTGCCGTGGAAGCCGAAGGGGATCGTCATTCCGTCGAGACCGAGCACGCTCGCCCAGTTGGGGGATGCGTTGCAGAACCTGGTCAGCTCGCTCAGTAAGGCCGATATCGGCAACTTGGCCAGCCAGACCGCCGGGCTGATCTCGGCCCTGAACAAGGAGATGACCAGCGGCGATGCGCACCAGGCCATAGCCAACGCCAACACGCTGCTGGCCAGCCTGACCCAGGCGGTACAGCAGAGCGATCTGCCAGGGACGGCGGCGAGCATCCGCAACCTGGCGGCCGGGAAACGGACGCAACAGACTCTTACCCAGCTCGACCAGACCACGGCGCAACTGGCCAAGGCCAGCGCCGAGCTGCCGGCGCTGGTGGCCGCCTCAGAGGCGACAGTGAACCAGGCGCACGAAACCACGGCGGATTTGCAGGCCCAGTTGATGCCGATCCTGCAGGACATGAAAGCCGCTTCGCAAAATCTGCGTGACCTGACGGGTGCGCTTTCCGCCAATCCCGGGCAGATCCTGTCCGCGCCGCCACCGCCGCCTGAAGGGAGTAAATAGATGCCGCGCCGCCGTATCGTCCTCGCCGCGCCGCTGGCGCTCGCCGCCTGCACCTCGCTGCTGCCGGCGCAGAAATACACGCCGCGCGTTAACTGGCCGCTGCAGCCCGCACCGCCCGCCGCTGCGGCTAATGCGGGGAATGGCCCGGTGCTGATGATCCGGCCCATTGCCCCGGCACCGGGGCTGGATTCGCGCGGGCTGCAAAGCTTGGCTGGCGATGGCAGCCTGAAGGTGGATTATTACAATCTTTGGGCGGTGCCGCCGGCGGACGCCGTGACCCAGGCGCTGGTGGACTGGAGCCAGGCGAGCGGGGCGTTCTTCGCCGTGGTCACGCCCGGCAGCCGCTTGCAGCCGGCCCTGATCGTGGAGGGCGAGCTGACCGAGCTGCTTGCGGATCCCGGCCGGGGGGAGGCGCACGCCGCGCTGACGCTGGTGCTTATCAAGCCTGCAGGAGCACTCACGGGCACGGCACTGCCCGTGACGCAGGCGCGGTTGCAGGCAACTGCGCCGCTGCAAGGTGAAGACCCGACAGCAATGGCGGCGGCGCAAAACAATGCGCTGTCCGGGGTGCTGGCTCAGGCGATGGTGCTTCTGGAACGCGCCGCGCGGGACAGCGCCGTCGCAGGCATGCCCGGAAAGTGACGGCTGAAGGGGAGATTATCCGCCCGGCACATTCACGGTATTGATGCCGATTTCCGCCACGGCGTAGCCCCTTCAGTCAGGAATGAGGGGGTGCTCTGAGAACTTGATAAAGCGCTTACCACCTACAGCGCCTTCGAGGGCTACGAGTTGTCAGACGTGGCCGGCGCAGTACATGAAGTGCGTGAAGAAATCTGCAAGCTGCCCAGCCGGCTTTGGGACCTTTTCAAGCCTATGAAGAACAAAAAAGAGACGGAGCAGATCGAACAGTTCCTGCGCCTGTGCAGGACCGAAACTGGCAAAGAAACTCACCAGGCTCGGCAAGTGGACGCTCGAAATCATCAAACGCTCAGAAATCGCCAAAGGTTTTGAGCTGCTACCTCGCCGATGGGTGGTCGAAAGAACCTTCGTCTGGCTCGGCCGATGCCGCCGCCTCGCCAAGGTTTTCGAAGCAACCATCCAATGCGCCACAGCCTGGATCCTTCTTGCTCATATCCCGCTGCTCACCCGACGAATTGCACAGCAATGTTAGAGCGGCTGTCATGCAGAGTCAGATTCTCAACGCACACGCTAACATCGCGTCGTTTTTGGCAGAGAAGCGATGCGACGCGCCTGAAAGATTCCGCTCGGAAATTAATTAGCCAGAGATCCACATCACAGATGCACGAACGGCAGCACGATTTCCAACGCGATCAACACCACCACGAGGATTTCCAGAAGCTCCCCCCGCGCGCTCGAGGCTTCATCATGCAAAGCCGCATAGGTATCGCGGATGATCGCCAGCTTTCGGTCGACGGCAGTACCGACAGCGTGTACGCGGAATAGCTCCAGTGCGGCGGCATAGATTCGTGCCAGATACACGTCGCCGGTGGCTTGCAAGGCGTTGTCCAGTTTTTCCGTGAGTTCCGTCACCTCTGCGACCAGCGTGTACAGGCGGCGGGCCAAGGTGGAGAAACGGCGGGGAGCGAACATGACGTTGGCGCGGTGCGCGTTGTTGATCAAGTCGTACATACGCGGCAGCTCGGCATCCAGGAGTTCATCATAGTAGCGGGTCTCCAAAAGCCGTGCGTTCGCGACTTCCAGAACGTCCATCACATCAGTGTCGCCGCGCGGCTCATAGATGAAGGCGCGGGCCCAGGTCAGCACCACCAGATCATCGGTGTAGTAGGAGAAGCGCTGGCGCATCAGGTCCTGGCGTGCGCCCTCCGAGAGCGGGCGCCGCTCGCCAGAGAGTAGCGGCACCAGGTCGATGCGCTCAAGCAATGCGGCGGCCGGCAGTTCCTCATCGAAACCGTGCACAAGCCCGATGAGATAATCTTCCTCGAGCGGCGCGTCGGCCGGGCGGACCAGCGCCGGCGCCAGCAGGCCGCGCACATGCCGTAGCAGGTCGGCCCAGATGGCGGTGCCGGAGCCTTGGCCGACCGCGCGGTCCACAGCGCGGAACTGGGCCAGGAAAAGCGGCCAGTGCACCTCCTTGATAGGCACGCGTAGCGCAAAGGAAATCGCGCCGAAATCGTAGACGCGCGCCGTCACCTCCGCGGCAACGCTTGCGCCCTCCAGTTCCAGTGTGACCGGATCAAGCGGCAGCGCCACCGGTGGCACGCCGAACGCCATCGCCTTGGGCGGCGTGGTGGTCAGCCAGCCCCGGCGGGCGGCGCGGGCTTGGCTGGCCCACAACGCCTCCACCTGCTTTAGGTCGATTTCATGGGCGATGCCAAACATTCGGAACGCAACGATCGCGCCATCGCGGATGATCAGGTCAGGCGGCATCGGATCTCCAAGGACGGTGACGACGCACGCAGCGAAGCCCGGTCTGCGTCGTCATGTCAACGGCGGCAGGCTTGGCTCAGGGCAGCCGCCATGAATGCCGCAAACACACAGGCGGCTTTACGCTGGCAATGAACAACTGCGCCTCCGCGGGGCTGAGGTCTCGCCCACACCCGGCCCCGACCTTTCCTGTCGAATGCCCAAAAATTTTGTCCGGCAGTTCATCGCCAATGTTGCCAGCCCGGAGCATCTGCCGAAACGAGTGCCCCAACGAACACAGCACCAGTTGCGGATCATCGCTGACCGTTGCATTCGGGTATCGGTTCAGCCATTTCGACCATGCCGCGGCGGTTCTTTGCTCAGGGCCGGGCTGAATAAGAGTGTAGCCTCTGGCGGCCAGCTTCTTCGCCTAGTCGAACAGCTTGGCGAGCTTGGCAGGGGTAAACGCCTGGCGCT
>DATIWS010000047.1:0-5012 GCA_035519275.1 Acidocella sp.
AGAACCGGCTGCGCCAGGGCATGAAGCTGCAGGCCGACCCCACGGTGATCTATGCCGCCACGGGGGGCAAGCAGTCAGGCGGCGCCAGCATCAGCCGCGCGGACCTCGAAAACCCCTCGCCCTACAACACCTATGCCCATACGGGGCTGCCGCCAGGGCCGATCTGCGCCCCCGGTGCCGCCGCGATCGACGCCGTGCTGCACCCGGCCAATAGCGACGCGCTGTATTTTGTCGCCACCGGCACGGGCGGGCATGTCTTTTCCCGCTACTTCAAGGACCAGCTGCGCAATATCGAGCATTTGTTCGACGCGCGCCGGTAAGAAGCCGTTCATATGTCTACTCCGGCGACTTCTGAAGCGGCCTCTTAATAACAAAAAGGGCCCGCGAGGGGCCCTTTCACGCCATGCCCGGAGGGGCTGGGTCTTACTTCTTGCGCTGGCCGATGCTGGCGAACTTCTTGTTGAACTTGGCGACCTGGCCGCCCGTGTCCATCACGCGCTGCACGCCGGTCCACGCGGGGTGGGACTTCGGGTCGATGTCGAGGCGCAGGGTCTCACCCGGCTTGCCCATGCACGAACGGGTCTTGAATTCGGTCCCGTCGGTCATGATGATGTTGATCTCGTGGTAGTCCGGATGAATGTTCGCTTTCACCGTGTCAGCTCCAATGCGTTTTGAGCCGCCGATCCCGACCGGCGGCGTGGAAGGCCCGGCTTTACGCTGGCGCAAGCCTGGATGCAAGGGATTTGCGCAGATTCCTGCGGATTTACCACCTCTCCAGCCCGGCAACCCGGGCACGACGGAAGACGTAATGCGTCCACACCAGTTGCCCGGCCAACGGCAGCAGCCCCATAGCCGGGCGCAGCGGCGGAGGTGCCGCGAGGAAGGCCAGCGCCGTCAGCCCGCCCAGCACGGCGAAGCCCCAATGCAGCACGGCCACAGCCCGCGCATCCATCCCCGCCCGGCGCGCGACCTGGTAGAGGTGCCCATTATGCGCCTTGGCGATGTTCTCGCCCGCCAGCACACGGCGGACGAGGGTGAAGACGACATCGTAGAGCACGCCGGAGAGCAGGAAGGGCACGAGCAGGAAGGATAGCGGCACGCCCTGGAAGCGCGTGGCGGCGATGCCGAACAGTGCGAGCATGAACCCGCAGAACTGGCTGCCGACATCGCCCATGAAGATCTGGCCCCGGGGGAAGTTAAAAGGCAGGAAGCCCAGCACTCCACCCGCCAGCAGCAGCGATGCGGTATAGACAAAGAACCCGCCATGCAGCCCGGCAATGCCCGCCAGGAACAGGCAGGCGATGAGGGTGACGCCCGAGGCGAGACCATTCAGCCCGTCGATGAAATTCATCGCGTTGGTGACGAAGACGAGGAAGACCATCGTGATGCCCGCGCCGGCCCAGCCGAAATCCACCACGCCGTAATAGGGCAGGGCCAGCAGGTGCACGCACAGCCCCGAGGCCACCGCCACCCCGGCGCAGGCGAACTGGGTGAACAGCTTCACCAGGAAGGAGAGGTCGAGCAGGTCGTCGAGCAGGGAGACCGCGGCCACCAGCGCCGCCGCCGCGATGACGCCGATGAAATACGGCTCCGCCAGGCGCGAGACCTGGCCGTAGCGGTAGAGCAGCAGCACGCCCAGCAGAAAAGCGCAGACAATGCCCACCCCGCCGGATTTGGGGGTCGTCCGGGCATGGGCCTTGCGCGGGTCCGGGTGGTCCGGCACGCCGATGCTGATCATCGCCCGGACGATGATGGCAGAGAAAATGGCAATCCCGGCCATCAGTGCCAGATGGCGCGGCAGGGCGAGGGCGGCGAGGGCGGCAGGGAGATTCATACGTGGAACAGCTTGGCTGAAACCGGACAAAATTAGAAGATGCCGCGGTTTACGAGAAAGGGGCTTGCCGAGACCCGGCGGCCACGCCAGAACCGGTGGCGTTGACGCATGCGGGAGAGCTGGGCTTGAAGATTGCGATTATCGGCGGCGGCTATGTCGGCCTGGTGTCCGGCGCCTGTTTTGCTGAATTCGGTGTGTCGGTCGCGGTGGTGGAAGCGGATACGACGAAGCGGCAGATGCTGCTGGACGGCAAAATCCCCATCTACGAGCCCGGGCTTGATAAGCTGGTGGCCGACAATGTGGCGGCTCAGCGCCTGACCTTTCCGGCCACGCTGGAGGAGGGCATCCGGGAGGCCGCAGCGGTGTTCATCGCCGTCGGCACCCCGACCCGCCGCGGCGATGGCCATGCCGACCTCACCTACGTGTTCGCCGCGGTGGAGCAGGTGCTGCGCGCGCTGGATCACCCCACCGTCATCGTCACCAAATCCACCGTGCCGGTGGGCACGGGGCGGAAGATCCTCGCCGTGGCGCGGGAGCTGCGGCCGGATCTGGCCGTGGAGGTCGCCTCCAACCCCGAATTCCTGCGCGAGGGCAGCGCCATTGGCGACTTCATGCGCCCGGACCGCGTGGTGGTGGGCGCGGAGAGCGAGCGCGCCCGCGAAGTGCTGCGCCAGCTCTACCGGCCGCTCAACCTGATCGAGACGCCGATCGTCTTCACCGGCCTGGAGTCGGCGGAGCTGATCAAATACGCGGCCAATGGCTTCCTGGCGATGAAGATCACCTTCATCAACGAAATGGCCGATCTCTGCGAAAAAGTGGGGGCGGATGTGAACGACATCGCCCGCGGCATCGGGCTCGACGGCCGCATCGGCCGCAAGTTCCTGCATGCGGGCCCGGGCTTCGGCGGCTCCTGCTTCCCCAAGGACACGCTGGCCCTGATGCGCATCGCCGAGGAGGCGGGGGCGCCGTCGCGGCTCATCCAGTCCGTGGTGGCGGTGAACGACGCCCGCAAGGAGGCCATGGCCGCGCGCGTGGTGGCGGCCTGCGGCGGCGATGTGACGGGCAAGACCATCGCGGTGCTCGGCCTCGCCTTCAAGCCCGGGACGGATGACATGCGCGAGGCGCCCGCCCTACCGCTGGTGCGCGGCCTGATCTCGCGCGGGGCGCAGGTGCAGGCTTTCGACCCCGAGGCGATGACCCAGGCCCGCCCGCTGCTGCCGGACAGCGTGAAGCTGGTGGCGGACGCGACGGAAGCCCTGACCGGGGCCGACGCGCTGGTGCTGATGACCGAATGGAACGAGTTCCGCGCCCTAGCCCCGGCGAAGCTGAAGGAGCTGATGCGGGGCAATGCCGTCGTTGACCTGCGCAACGTGTTCGACCCCAAGGCCATGCGCGAAGCCGGCCTCACCTATTCCGGCATTGGCCGCTCCACGCCCTGAGCCGCATCGATCAGCCACGAGGATAACCCGCCTTGAACGCAGCCCATACGCCTTATCCCGACTTCGCCAATCCCGAGCTGCTTGAAAAAATCCCGCTCTCCGCCAAAACCATTCTTGATGTCGGCTGCGCGCAGGGAGCGCTGGGCGCGGATTACCTGCGGCGCAACCCGAACTGCCGGGTGCTCGGCATCGACATCGACGAGGACGCGATCAGCCACGCGCGGCAGCGGATCTCGGAAGCGTTCTGCGGCGATGTGGAAAAGACGCCGATGCCGTTCAGCGTGCCGGACGGGATCGACTGCATCATTTATGGCGACGTGCTGGAGCACCTCGTGAACCCCTGGGCGCTGCTGGCGGAGCACGCCAAGCATCTCTCGCCGCAGGGTACCATCCTGGTCTGCATGCCCAATATCGAGCACTGGTCCTTCGTGGCGCGGCTGCTCACCGGCTCCTTCGGCTATGAGGAGCAGGGGCTGTTCGACAAAACCCATCTGCGCTGGTTCACGCCGCGCACCATGGCCAAGGCGCTTTCCGATGCCGGGCTGCAACTCTCCGACCTCTCGCCCCGGCCTATCGCCACCGACCAGGCGGAGCAATTCGTCACCGCCATCGCGCCGGGGCTGCGTGCGGTTGGGGTCGATCCACAGGAATATCTCAACCGCGCCGGGCCGCTGCAATTCATCTGGCGCGCGCGCAAATCCGCGCCAGAGCGCCTGGAACTCAGCGCCACCATGCTGGCGCCGCAGGGGGGGGTCTCCGACGTGCGCGTGGTGGAGCCGGTGCGCGCGCTCCGTACCGACAGCGCGCTGTTCGGGGTGATCCTGGACGAGGCGAAGCTGCACCCCGCGCTACCCGATGCCCCGCGCATCGCCGTGCTGCACCGGCCGCTGCTCACCGGGGCCAACGGCCTCGCCCGCGTGCGCGCGTTGCTGGAAAAAGGCTATGTCGTGATCAGCGACTTCGACGACCACCCGGTGTTCCTGGAACAGCGCGGGGTGAATCGCGGCGAGCTGCTGACCTTCCGCGGCGTGCATGCGGTGCAGACCAGCACCCGCGCCCTGGCCGAGGCGCTGCTGCAGGAAAACCCGGAAGTCGCCGTGTTCCCGAACGGGATTTTCGAGCTGCCGCAGCCGCGCAATTTCCAGAACCCGGAGCAGATGACGCTGTTCTTCGGCGCGCTCAACCGCCAAGCGGACTGGGCGCCGCTGATCGGGGCGATCAACGACGTGGCGCGCGCCGTGGGCGAGCGGCTGAAATTCCAGGTGCTCTACGACGAGGCTTTCTTCGACGCGCTGGAAACCCCGCACAAGAACTTCGCGCCGATGGCCGATTACGCCAGCTATCTGCGCATGCTGGGCGAGGCGGAAATCTGCTTCATGCCGCTGGGCGATAACGAATTCAACCGCGCCAAGTCGGACCTGAAATTCATCGAAGCCAGCGCCAGCCGCGTGGCGGCACTTGCCAGCCCCGTGGTCTATGCCGGCAGCATCGAGGACGGCAAGACCGGCCTGCTGTTCAACGACCCGCTGCAGCTGCGCGCGGCGCTGCTGCGCCTGCTTGCCTACCCGGAGGCGACGAAGCGCATGGCCGATGCCGCGCGCGCCCATGTGGCGGGCAACCGCATGCTGGCCTACCAGGTGGACGCACGCAGCGCCTGGTACCGCGGCCTGTGGGAGCGGCGAGAAGAGCTGAACGCCGCGCTTAAGGCACGGGTGCCGGAACTCTTCGCCTGATGGCCA
>DATIWS010000048.1:0-17709 GCA_035519275.1 Acidocella sp.
TTCATCCGGTTTAGGCATGGCCCCCGGGAAATAGCAAAATTGGTCAGCGCGATAGACGTAATATTCGCATTCCCGCAATGCATCCGCTGGATGTTGCAGCGGGGGGCTATAGCGACGGTTCAAGCGCGGGTTGGTCGTTGCATGGCTTCATGCCAAAATCTCCGTGCAAGACGCTGAGTCCGGGCCAGGGGCTGGCGGGCGGGAAGAGGAGGCAGACATGGGCCGGCAGAATATCGTCATCCTTACCGGCGCCGGCATCTCGGCCGAATCAGGCATCTCCACCTTTCGCTATGCCGGCGGGCTGTGGGAGAACCACCGGCTGGAGGACGTGGCGACGCCCGAAGGCTTCGAGGCCGACCCGCATCTCGTCCACCGCTTCTATAACGCCCGCCGTGCCCAGTTGCATGAGGTTACACCGAACGCCGCGCATTACGCCCTGGCGATGCTGGAGCGCGCCTGGGAGGGGCGGGGGGATTTCCTGCTGGTGACGCAGAACGTGGATGATCTGCACGAGCGCGCCGGCAGCCGCCGCCTGCTGCACATGCATGGCGAGCTTCGCCGCCTGCGTTGCACGATGTGCGAGGAGACGCATCCGCACCTGGAAGATGCCGGGCTCGGGCTTGCCTGCCCCGCCTGCGGGCGAAGCGGCGTGATGCGTCCGGATATCGTCTGGTTCGGCGAGATGCCCTACCACATGGACGAGATCGCCGAGGCGCTCGATGCCGCTGACATCTTCTGTGCCATCGGCACGTCGGGGCTCGTGTACCCGGCGGCCGGGTTCGCGGCGGAAGCGCGGCATAACAGGCGCGGCTGCGAATTGTTTGAGATCAACCCCAGCCCCACGGGGGCGGAGGTGTACGACCATGTCATCGCCGCGCCGGCGACGAGCGGCGTGGCGGAATTCCTGCGCCAGCTGGGCGTGGGGTGAGCGTACGCGCCCGGCTTGCGGGGCGGGTTCGCCACGCGGCGCGCGGCCGCGTGGCAGGTAGGTGAGCGAGGGTTAGACGGCGCTTTCGATCACCGGCATGGCCATGCGGGACTTGGCCAGAACCATGCCGATATTGGCGGTGTTGCGGCAGACGAACACGCCCACGTAATCCGGGTACATCTTGCCGCGGATGAAGATGTGGATCGCATTGTCGCTGTTGACGATGAATTCCTGAAAGTAGTGGCGGGGGGTGTCCACGCCGCGCGCGCGCTTCCAGATCGCCTCGACGGTGGAAACATTGGGGCCCTGGAACAGGTCGGAGGTCGCGGCGGCGACCAGGTCGATCACCTCGCGCGGGTGCGAGTCGACGGTCTTGATGCTGAGCAGGAAGCCGGAGCCGACATCAATATAGCCGGCTGCCATGCACTCGGGGATGGTGGCGATCGACTTGGTGACGGCGGCGTCGAGATCGGAGGAAGTGTTCATCGTCTGGTATTCCTTGCAACGCTTATTTTACGAATAGGCAGGGGCCGCCTGTCGGCGGCCTCTCGTCCCGTAGCGGCGTATCCCCAGACTTTATTCTTTTTACGATTGTTTGGCGGCATCCGCCGCGCGGTTGCGCAGCAGGGCCTGTTCCTGCTGCACCTCGTATTCGACCAGGAAATCCTCCTGGTCGTCCGACTGGACAAACTGGCGGTTGAAGCGGCGGATCTGGTTGAGCGCCCCCTGGGCCGACATGCCCTTCTCCTTCACCAGATAGGCGGCGAGGATGGTGCCCGTGCGGCCGAGCCCGGCCAGGCAGTGCACGGCCAGCACCTTGCCGTTGTCCATCAGGTCGCGCATGCGCGCCACCAGCATGTCCATCTCGGCCGGGGTTGGCGCCTTGCGGTCGACGATCGGCAGATGCACGTTCTTCAGCCCGTGCCGGGTCAGGGCGTCCTGCGGAAAGTCCTGCTCGGTCAGGGTGATCAGCGTGGTCACGCCGGCATTCTTCAGCAGGTCGAGGTCGTAATCGACATCCGCGGAGATGCCGGGCATCGGCGTCGCGGCCAGGCGGCCATCCTCGATCCAGACAAAGCCGCGCGGCCCGGAGGACGCGCCGGGATAACGCGTCACCGCCACGTGCTCGTGTTCATGCCGGGGCGGTTCAGCCGGGGCAGGGGCGGGTGCGGGCGCCACGGCGGCGGGGGTGACGGGTGCGGGCGCCTCAACCACGGGCTCCGGCTCCAGAGCGGCGCGGATTTCCGACTTGATCGCGGTCATCGCCGCGGCCGAGAGCGGCGCGGGCGGCTGGACATGCTCGGCCAGGGTCTCCGCCGGGGCATCCGGGGCGGGCACGGCCACGCTGCCGGTCGCGACGAACTGCGCCACCACCGGATTGGCGGTGTTGCTGAAGAATGCCTCCGGCGCGGCCTGTTCCTGCACCCGGCCACCGGCGAGCAGGATGATCTCGTCCGAGATCCGCCGCGCCTGCTTCTGGTTGTGCAGCACCACCAGCAAAGCGCCATGTGCTCCCAGTGTCCGCAGCAGGTTGAGGACGATTTCGGCATCGGCGTCGGAGAGGCCAGAGGTCGGTTCGTCGATCATCAGCAGGGCGGAAGCCGCCGCCGCCTCGCGCAGGATGGTAACGATGCGCTGCCCCAGCTGGTCCAGCTCCATGAACGGCACGTCCAGCTCGCCGATCATGTTCTCCGCCCCGACCTGGCGCAGCCACTGGCTGGCCCAGTCGCGCTGTTCGGCCTCCGGCACGCCCTCCATCTGGTCCTTCACGTGGAACAGCAGGCTCTCTAGCGCCGAGCGCTGGGTGAGCTGGATGCGCTGCGCAACCAGCAGCGGGCGGTTGTCGACGGTGATGGGCTGGCCCTTGAACAGCGCCCCGCCCCAGCTTTTGAACAGGGCGTTCTGCCCGTACAGCCCAGCCAGCGAGCGCAGCAGGGTGGACTTGCCGGTGCCAACGGGCCCCATCAGCGTGGTGATGCCCTGGGTCGGGATCGTCAGCGTGACATTGTCGAGAATCACCTTGCCGCCGAAGCCGACGCCGAAGCCGGCGCAGGTGAGGATGGCGGCTTCCGGTTGCGGCGCGGGTTCACCCATGGGCTCCAGAACGGGTTCCGCCACCGGGTGAAGGTCGAACAGCTCTACTTTTTCCGTCTCCGCCGCCTGGGGGGCGGGCTCCACCGCCATGGGCTCGGGCGGCAGGTCGATATGGTGCAGAATGGCTTCGGGATGCGGCTCGGAAACCAGCTCGATCTGCGGTTCCACCACCTGCGCGGGCACCGGCTCCTCCGGCACGGGCGGCAGGTCGATGTAGTCGAGCAGCTGCTTGTCCTCGGCGGGTTCAACCGGGAGGTAGGCGACCTCCAGCTTCTTTTTGTGCTTGCTGTTCTTGGCTTTCTTGAAGCGTTGCTCGAGTTCGGCCAGCTCGCTCTCGTGCGATGTCTGGCGGAACCCGGAATCATCGGCCCCGGCGACGAAGCGCAGTTCCTCCCCGCTCAAGCTTTGCATGAAGACCGACGTGTCGATCGGCTTTTCGTCCCGCTTGCGGCGTGCCCGGCGGGCCATATCCACAAGCAGCAGAGCGATGCCAAGGCCGAGGACGCCGAGCGCAATGTAGAGAATTTGTATTTCGTTCTTCAAAACCCGACCAGCCCCTGTGCTGACGGACACTTGTTGCTCGCCGGCGGCAACCAATGTTTAGTCGTGGCTATTCACGAAACATGCTGACGCACGGCTAACCAAATGTCCATAATTGGAGGGTTTGCCAGCTTCCCTTGCGATACGAAAGTTAGTCGGCTAGCCCGCACGCGGCGGACGCTACAAGTTATGTTGCTGTTTGAGAAGACAAACTACGGGTGAATAAAGATTAAATTACAGCGCGGTAATTGGTTGGGCTGCCCGAATGTGCCGAAAATTTAAAGATACCCGGCGAATGTCTTATTTTTGGTCTTTGGTTTGCCGGGTGGCGGAGAGACAGGGATTCGAACCCTGGGTACGCTATTAACGTACACACGCTTTCCAAGCGTGCGCCTTAAGCCGCTCGGCCATCTCTCCAGCTCGGCGTGGGGGCCTCTGTAGCCAAACAGAGGCCGGCTGCCAAGGGGCTTTACGCGTCCATTTTCAATGCGGCGAGGAACGCGCTTTGCGGGATCTCCACCTTGCCGAACTGGCGCATGCGCTTTTTGCCCTCTTTCTGCTTCTCCAGCAGCTTGCGCTTACGGGAAATGTCGCCGCCATAGCACTTGGCCGTCACGTCCTTGGACAGGGCGGAAATGGTCTCGCGGGCGATCACGCGGCCGCCGATGGCGGCCTGGATGGCGATCTTGAACAGCTGCTTGGGGATCAGATCCTTGAGCTTGCCGCAGATGGCGCGCCCGCGCATCTCCGCCTGGGAGCGGTGGGCGATGAAGGAGAGCGCGTCCACCGGCTCCTGGTTCACCAGGATGGAGATCTTCACCAGGTCGGCCTCGGCATAATCCTCGATCTGGTAGTCGAAGCTGGCATAGCCGCGGCTCACCGATTTCAGCCGGTCGTAGAAGTCGAACACCACCTCGTTCAGCGGCAGGCGGTACACGGCCATGGCGCGGTTGCCGACATAGGTGAGGTCCACCTGCTGGCCGCGGCGATCGGAGCAGAGGGTGAGGATCGAGCCAAGATAGTCATCCGGTACCATGATGGTGGCGCGGATCCACGGCTCCTCGATATGGTCGATGATCGAGCCGTCGGGCATGTCGGCCGGGTTGTGCAGCGGTTCCATTTCGCCGTTGGTCTTGTAGATTTTATACACAACCGAGGGCGCCGTGGCGATCAGGTTGAGGTCGAACTCGCGCGAGAGCCGCTCCTGGATGATCTCCAGATGCAGCAGCCCGAGGAAGCCGCAGCGGAAGCCAAAACCAAGCGCCGCGGAGGTTTCCGCCTCGTAGTGGAAGCTGGCATCGTTCAGGCGCAGCTTGGCGAGCGAGTCGCGCAGCTTCTCGAAGTCGTCAGCATCCACCGGAAACAGCCCGCACCACACCACGGGGATGGAGGGCTTGAAGCCCGGCAGCGCCTCGGCCGCCGGGGCACGGTCATCGGTGATGGTGTCGCCCACGTTGCAATCGGCGACGGTCTTGATGGCGGCGGTGATGTAGCCCATCTCGCCCGGCCCCAGCTCGTCCACCGGGCGCATCTTGGGCGTGAACACGCCGAGCTGCTCCACCGGATGCGCCGCCCCGGTGGACATCATGCGGATCTTCTGGCCCTTCTTCAGCACGCCGTTCTTCACGCGCACCAGGATGACCACGCCGAGATACTGGTCGTACCAGCTATCCACCAGCAGGGCCTGGAGCTCGGCTTTTTCATTGCCTTTCGGCGGGGGCAGGCGGGTGACGAGCGCTTCCAGCACGCCCTCGATATTGATGCCGGTCTTGGCCGAGATCTCCACGGCGTCCGAGGCGTCGATGCCGATCACGTCCTCGATCTGCTGCTTCACGCGCGGCACGTCCGCGGCGGGCAGGTCGATCTTGTTGAGCACCGGCACGATCTCGTGGTGCGCGTCGATGGCCTGGTACACGTTGGCAAGGGTTTGGGCTTCCACGCCCTGGGAGGCATCCACCACCAGCAGCGAACCCTCGCACGCGGCCAGGCTGCGGCTCACCTCGTAGGCGAAGTCCACATGGCCTGGGGTGTCCATGAGGTTAAGGGTGTAGGTTTTGCCGTCCTTGGCCGGGTAGCTCAGGCGCACGGTCTGCGCCTTGATGGTGATCCCGCGCTCCTTCTCGATGTCCATGTTGTCGAGCACCTGCTCGGTCATCTCGCGCGCGGTGAGGCCGCCGCAATGTTGGATCAGCCGGTCGGCCAGGGTGGATTTGCCGTGGTCGATATGCGCGATGATGGAAAAATTGCGGATGAGTTCGAGGGGGGTGCCGGTCATGGGGGAGCTTTACGCGAAAACGGGGGGAGATGTCATGGGCTGCTTTGCAATGGCCGGGCCCGGGCGCCGCCAGGACTGAAAAAGGGGCCCCGGACGAGGCCCCTTTTTCTAGTATCCTGGCTGCCGTTGGGAAGCGCTGCTTACGCCGCCTTCCTGGCCAGCAGGCCCTGGGCGATCAGGGCTTCCGCGATCTGCACCGCGTTCAGTGCCGCGCCCTTGCGCAGATTGTCGGAAACGCACCAGAAGGCCAGGCCGTGCGGCACGGTCGGGTCCTTGCGGATGCGCGAGACGAACACGGCGTCCTCGCCCTTGCACTCGGCCGGGGTGGCGTAGCCGCCCTCGACGCGCTCATCCTGCACCACCACGCCCGGCGCATGGCGCAGCGCCGCGCGGGCCTCGGTCACGTTCACCGGGTTCTCGAACTCCACGTAAACCGCCTCGGAGTGGCCGATGAACACCGGCACCCGCACGCAGGTGGCGATGACGTCGATCTTCGGGTCGAGGATTTTCTTGGTCTCCACGACCATCTTCCACTCTTCCTTGGTGGCACCGTCATCCATGAACACGTCGATCTGCGGGATGCAGTTGAAGGAGATGTCCTTCTGGAACACTTCCGGCTTGATGCTGCCGGCATCGATCCCGAAATGCGCCTTGGTGTTGTTGTAGAGCTCGTCCATGCCCTCTTTGCCCGCGCCGGAAACCGACTGGTAGGTGGAGACGACCACGCGCTTGATCTTGAACTTCTCGTGCAGCGGCTTCAGCGCCACCACCATCTGGATGGTCGAGCAGTTCGGGTTGGCGATGATGTTCTTCTTGGCGAACTTGGCGATATCCTGCGGGTTCACCTCGGGCACCACCAGCGGCACGTCCGGGTCCATGCGGAACTGGGAGGTGTTGTCGATGACCACGCACCCTTGAGCGCCCGCGCGCGGGGCGTGAACGGCGGAAATCGAGGCGCCGGGGGAGAACAGGCCGATATCCCAGCCGGTGAAGTCGAACGTCTCCAGGTTCTTCACGGTGAGGACCTGATCCTCGCCGAAGGAGACCTGCTGGCCGGCGGAGCGGCCAGAGGCGACGGCGGCGACTTCCGACACCGGGAAGTCGCGCTCGGCGAGGGTTTTGAGAATTTCGCGCCCGACCGCACCGGTGGCACCGACAACCGCAACCCTGTAGGACATGACAAAACTCCAAACTGAAGAAAAGTGCAGGGTGCAGTAGGGCCAAAGCCGCGCGCGCGCAAGCGTCGGGCCTGAGTCTCCCTGGCGCGCGGCGATGCGGCTGGTAGAACCCTGCCATGAACCCCGGCAACGAGTCTGTCACACCGTTCCGCACGCGCGAGCTGCTCGGCCATCGCCCCTTCCTGCTGTTCCTTTCCGGACGCGCTTTTTCCAGCTTCGCCTACCAGATCGGCGCGGTCGCCATCGGCTGGCAGGTCTATGCCCTTACCGGCAGCGTGCTGGCGCTGGGCCTCATCGGGCTGGTGCAGTTTCTGCCCTCGGCGGGGCTCACCTTCTTCGCGGGCCACGCCGCCGACCGCTTCGACCGCCGCCATGTTGCCCAGGCCTGCCAGCTCACCGAGGGCGCGGTTGCGCTGTTCCTGGCCTGGGGCAGCCTGGCCGGCTGGCTGAACGTGGCTGAGATTTACGCCGCCGTGGTGGTGATGAGCGCGGCGCGCTCCTTCGAGAACCCGGCGGTGGGCGCCCTGCTCCCCGCCGTGGTGCCGGCCGGGCTGCTGCAAAAGGGGACGGCCATGTCCTCCTCGGCGTTCCAGGCGGCGGCCATTCTAGGCCCGGCTCTGGGCGGCCTCATCTACGCGCTCTCCCCCGCCGTGCCCTATGCCGCCATGGCCGTGGCCTGGGTGGTCTCGGCGCTCATGGCCAGGGCGCTGAAGGTGGACCGCCCGATGGCGCCCAAGGAGCCGCCCACGCTGAAAGCCCTGTTCGCCGGGGTGGGCTTCGTACGGCGCAGCCCGGAAATCCTCGGCATCATCTCGCTTGACCTGTTCGCCGTGGTGCTGGGCGGCGCCACCGCGCTGCTGCCCGTCTATGCCCGGGACATATTGCACACCGGCCCCTGGGGGCTGGGCGTGCTGCGCGGCGCCCCGGCGGTGGGCGCACTGCTGGTCAGCGCCTGGATGGCACATTCCCCCATCTCGCGCCGGGTGGGGATGCGCATGTTCCAGGCCGTCATCCTGTACGGCCTGGCGACCATCGCCTTCGGCATGTCCCGTTCCCTGCCGCTTACCGTCCTGGCCTTGTTCGTCATGGGTGCTGCGGACATGGTCAGCGTCGTCATCCGGTTGTCGCTCGTGCAGTTGCGCACGCCGGACGAGATGCGCGGCAGGGTAGGGGCGGTGAATTTCCTGTTCATCAACGCCTCCAACCAGGTCGGCGAGTTCGAGAGCGGGTTCACCGCCGCGCTGTTTGGCACCGTGCCGGCCGTGGTGCTGGGCGGCGTGGGAACCGTGGCCGTGGCCCTGCTGTGGATGCGGCTGTTTCCCGCGCTGCGGGCGGTGAAGCGCTTGGAATAAAGCTGAAACCGGACGCGGGACGTGCTATACCGCCCCAAAAGGGAACGGCTATGCAACGTTTTGTCGACGAATTCGGCGCAGGCATCTATTACATCCTCCATGTCGTGATGTCCGGCATTGGGTTTGTCGATGCCGGCTTCACGGCCTTCATGCTGGCGCTGGGGGTGGCCAACCCCGGCCTGCAGCTCGATTTCCTGCTGATCATGGTTGTTGCCGTCGTCACCCTGACCATGCGTGCCATCGGCGGAGGAAGCGGCTGGGTCATCCTGCTGCTCTGCGTGCTGCTTCTGATGCACCGCGTTCTCCCTGGGGTGGGCGGGGTGGACGCTCTCCCTGTTGCTTCCCCACTGCAGAGCGCCCTGTAGCACCAGCCGCGCGTTGGATTTGCTTGACGGTTTGTCCATAAAGCGGCAGGGGGTCCGTTGCATCCCGTTACAGCGCTGGCCGTGTCCGGCCGCGTGCGCGGAGCAATTTTTCCGGGCCGGACCCCTAGGGAGCAAGAATGACTGCTGACGTAACCCCCGAACTCTATGGCATCATCGAAGAAAAAGGCATCGACGAGGTCTCCCTGAAGGAGCGTCACGGCAGCCCGAAAGCCGTGTTCGGCCTATGGATGGCGGCGAATATCGAGTTCGCGACGCTGACCACCGGCGCGCTGGCCACCGGCTGGCTCGGCCTGTCCTTCTCCTCGGCCGTGCTGGCCATCCTCATCGCCAACGTGCTGGGCGGGTTGGTGCTGGCCTTCTTCAGCACCTTCGGCGTGGATTACGGCCGCCCGCAGATGATCCAGGGCGCCACTTGGTTCGGCCCGCTCGGCAACAGGCTGCCCTCGCTGCTCAACTTCTTCGGCGGCTTCTCCTGGTTCGCGGTCAACACCATCGCCGGTGCCTATGCGCTGCAATATTTCTTCGGTGGCAGCCTGATCGTCGGCGTGGCCATCCTCTCGCTGGTCCAGGTCGCCATCGCCTTCTTCGGGCATGACCTGATCCAGACGGCGGAGAAATACCTCGTCTACGTCCTCACCCTGGCCTTCCTGGCGCTGACCGTGGTGGCGGTGCAGCATCTCAGCCTCTCCGTGCCGGAGAATGTGAAGGCGGAGGCGGCGGTCGGCGGCTTCTCGGGCGCCTTCATCCTCACCGTGTCCATCATGGTGGGCTATATGGTTGGCTGGATTCCCTATTCCTCCGATTATACGCGCTACCTGCGCACCGATACCGGCGCCGCCAAGGTGAAGAAGACCGTGTTCTCCTACGCCTTCCTCGGCTCCGTGATCTCCACCGTGTGGATCGAGGCGCTGGGCGCGCTGCTGGGCGCCGCCGTCTCCCTCACCACGCCGTCGGACCTGTTCACCACCTGGATGCCGGAATGGTTCAAGGTGCCGTTCCTCATCGCTGTCATCCTCGGCACCATCAGCGCCAACATCATCAACATCTATTCCGCCACGCTCTCCGCCCTGGCGGTGGGGGTGAAGCTGAAGCAGCATGTCGCGGCGCTGATCACCGGCGGCATCGGCACGGTCATCGCGATTCTGGCGGCGGCCCATTTCATCACCAACTACGAAAACTTCCTGTTGGTGCTCGGCTACTGGAGCATGCCGTGGATCGCCATCACCCTGCTCTGCCACGTTACCGACCGTGCCTCGCGCCTGCCGGTGAGTGCGGCCTTCGTGGCCTGGGTGGCGTCCATCGCGGTGTCCTGGCCATTCTATAACCAGGCGCTGTATGTCGGGCCGGTGGCGGCGAAGTTCCCGCAGTTCGGCGATGCCACCTTCATCGTCTCCTTCGTCGCCGCGGGCTTGTTCTACTACCTGCTGACCAAGCCGGCCGTGGTGCAGGCCGCCGTGGCGGAATAAGCCGGGGGCGCGCAAGCAGCGGCACATGCCGGCCAGGGGGCAGCCTCCTGGCCGGTTTTTTTATGCCTTTTTGCCGATGGCCACACTGGGGCGCAGGTCGATTTCCGGCAGGCGCGCCACCAAGCCGAGCCCGAGGGCCAGGAACAGCGCGGCGGTGAGGAAGCCCAGGCGGAAGCCGGAGGCGGTGGCGTGGCCGGCCAGGGTGATGGCCAGGCCCGCCAGGGTGGCGCCAAACGTGCCGCCCATGGCGCGCACCACCAGCAAGATGCCTGTCGCCGCGCCCATCTCGCTCCGGTTGGCAAGGCTTTGCACTGTCACCAGCGTTGTCGGCATCAGCGCACCCAGCCCCACCCCCGCCAAGGCGGAGAACGCCACCGGCCAGGCCGGGCTCTTGGCGAGCAGGCTGAGGCTGAGCAGCGCGAAGCCGGTTGCGCCGACCAGCAGCCCCGCGGCCAGAACAGGCTTTATTTGCCCGGTGCGCCGTGTGGCCTGCCCGGCGGCGAAAGCGCCGATCGCGGTGGCGAACAACAGCGGCACCAGATGCATCCCGGCGGTCGAGGCGGTCTCGCCATATATCCATTGCAGCAGCAGCGGCAGCAGGAAGATGGCGGTGAACATGGCCGCTGAACTCAGCCCGCCGAGTGCTGCGACATGGCCGATCCGGCCCAGCGATGGGGCGGGCAGCAGCGGCGCTGCGGCGGTGCGCTGCTGGGCCGTGAGCAGGGCGAAGCCGAGCAGGGCCGCGGCGCAGATCGCCGCCTCGGGCGCCGAGGCCCAGGGGAAGTCCGTGCCGCCTTCGGTAAGCGCCAGCACCGTGGCCGCAACGCTGAACATCAGCAGCAGTGCCCCGGCATAGTCGATTCTCCCCCGGGCGCCGGCCGCGGGCAGGCCCCGCAATGCACGCGTGCTCGTGATCAGCGCAAAGGCCACCAGCGGCAAATTGCCCCAGAAGATCCAGCGCCAGGAAAGGTGCTGGGTGATGAACCCGCCGGCCACCGGCCCGGCGATGGAGCAAAACGCCCAGGCGGAGGCGAACCAGCCCTGGTAGCGCGCGCGCTCGCGCGGCGGCACCACATCGGCCACCGCCGCCTGGCCGACGGCCGCCAACGCCCCGCCGCCCAGCCCCTGCAGCGCCCGGCCGAGTGCCAGCATCGGCACCGAATTCGCCAGGGCGCAGACCACGCAGGCGGCCAGGAACACCAGCAGTGCCGGGGTCAGCACGGCGCGCCGCCCCAGCTGGTCGGAGAGTTTGCCGTAGATCGGCGTGGTCGCGGTGGTGGTGAGCAGATAGGCCGAGATCACCCAGGAGAGATGCGAGACGCCATGCAGGCTGGCCGCGATCTGCGGGATGGCGGGCAGGACCACGGACTGGTCGAGCGCCACCAGCAATATGCAAGTGAGAACGCCGGTGATCACCCGCAGCCGCTCGGCGTGGGTGTACTCGCGCCGTTCCGGTTCGGCCGTGGCGCTGGCGTTCGCGGTCATTATTCAATACACTCCTGAATTTGCGATTTTCCCGCATTACGGGAATAAAACAAGCCTCGCTTAACAGGAACCCGCGAAGGGGTTTTCACAGCCAAGGGCAAGAACCGACCATGCCGCTCAGCCGCACTGTTCCACGCCGCCTCCTGCATATGCGCGACATCCGCCTTAGCGGCTATGAGCGCGAGGACGGGCTCATGGATATCGAGGCCCACATGACGGACATGAAGACCTACAGCGCCAGCAATGTGGACCGGAATGGCATCCAGGCCGGGGAGCCGCTGCACGACATGTGGCTGCGCATGACGCTGACGCCGGAGCTGGAGATCGTGGCCTGCGAGGCCTCGATGGACGCCACGCCCTACTCGATCTGCCCAGAAGTGGCGCCCAATTTCGAGCGCCTCGTGGGGCTCGTCATTGCCAAGGGCTTCCTCACCCAGGCGGCGCAGCGCGTGCGCGGGGTGGATGGCTGCACGCATCTGCGCGAGCTGCTGCAACAGGTTGCCACGGTGGCGTTCCAGACCCGCCACGGCCTGCGCAAGCCCACGGACAAGCCCGCCCCGGCGCATCATCTGGGGGCGGAGCCGCAGATGGCGCGCAGCATGCTCAACAGCTGCTATGCCCACAACGAGGCCGGTCCGATCGCCGCCCGGGCCCGTCCGGCCCCGGCGGGGCAGATGCTCAAGGATGGAACAATTAAATCTTGACGGACGCCAAGTCGGTTCCGGCCTTGCTGCGCGCAAAACCCTATGTTACTGCCCCGCGCAGCCCCGGCTAAAGGGGCTTGAATTTTAGACCACGGCAACTAGGCGGGACAAATATATTGGCCGAGATCACAGGCACTGGCGAGACCGGGCTGACCGCGCGCTACGCGGCGGCTCTGTATGCACTGGCTTTCGAGCAGAATGCCCTGAATGAGGTGGTTGAGCAGATGGACGCGCTGGGCCGGCTGATCGCCGAGAGCGCGCCGCTCAAGCAGCTTCTGGCCAACCCGCTGACCGACACCGCCAAGGCCCGCCCGGCGCTGAACGAGGCGCTGACCGCCCAGGGCTTCGGCCCGCTGGTACGCAACTTCGTGAACGTGGCCGTGATGAATCGCCGCCTGCACGACCTGCCGGCCCTGATCTCCGGGTTTGCCGCCTACGTTGCGGCCAAGCGCGGCGAGGTGGTGGCCGATGTCGCCTCCGCGCATGAACTCACCGAATTGCAGCGCACTCAGCTACGCGCCCGCCTGGCCGAAGCCGGCTATGGCAATGTCCGGCTCGTCGAGCATACCGACCCCAGCCTGCTCGGCGGCCTGGTGCTTAAAGTCGGCGCCAAAATTTTCGATACAAGCCTGAAGTCACGCCTTAACCGGCTCAATTATTCTCTCAAGGGAGCTGCCTGATATGGAGATCCGTCCCGCCGAAATCTCCGAGATCCTGAAGCGTCAGATCGCGGATTTCGACACTGAAGCCAACGTGGCCGAGACTGGCCAGGTCCTCTCCGTGGGTGACGGCATTGCCCGTGTCTTCGGCCTGAGCAATGTGCAGGCTGGCGAGCTGGTGGATTTCCCCGGCGCCGGCATCAAGGGCATGGCGCTGAACCTGGAAGCCGACAATGTCGGCGTGGTGATCTTCGGCGACGACAAGGCGATCCGCGAGGGCGACACCGTCACCCGTACCGGCCAGATCGTCGACGTGCCGGTGGGCAAGGGCCTGCTGGGCCGCGTCGTGGACGCGCTGGGCAACCCGATCGACGGTAAGGGCCCGGTGACGTACACCGAGCGCCGCCTGGTCGAGACCAAGGCGCCGGGCATCATTCCCCGCAAGTCCGTGCATGAGCCGATGCAGACCGGCATCAAGGCCATCGACGTGCTGGTTCCCGTCGGCCGCGGTCAGCGCGAGCTGATCATCGGCGACCGCCAGACCGGCAAGACCGCGCTGATCGTCGACACCATCATCAACCAGAAGGCGATCAACGCCACTGGCGATGAGAGCAAGAAGCTGTACTGCATCTACGTGGCGGTCGGGCAGAAGCGCTCCACCGTGGCGCAGCTGGTGCGCACCCTCGAGGAATACGGCGTGATGGAATACTCCATCGTCGTCGCCGCCACCGCCTCCGACCCGGCCCCGATGCAGTACCTGGCCCCGTACACGGGCTGCACCATGGGCGAGTTCTTCCGTGACAACGGCATGCACGCGCTGATCGGCTATGACGATCTTTCCAAGCAGGCCGTCGCCTACCGCCAGATGTCGCTGCTGCTGCGCCGTCCGCCGGGACGCGAAGCCTACCCGGGCGACGTGTTCTACCTGCACTCCCGCCTGCTGGAGCGTGCGGCCAAGATGTCCGACGATAAGGGTGCTGGTTCGCTCACCGCCCTGCCGATCATCGAGACCCAGGCTGGCGACGTTTCCGCCTACATCCCGACCAACGTGATCTCCATCACCGACGGTCAGATCTTCCTGGAGACGGAGCTGTTCTTCAAGGGCATCCGTCCCGCCATCAACGTCGGCCTGTCCGTGTCGCGCGTCGGCTCCGCCGCGCAGATCAAGGCGATGAAGCAGGTGGCCGGCAAGATCAAGCTGGACCTGGCGCAGTACCGCGAAATGGCGGCGTTCGCCCAGTTCTCCTCCGACCTCGACCCCGCCACGCAGAAGCTGCTGGCTCGCGGCGCGCGCCTGACCGAGCTGCTGAAGCAGCCGCAGTTCAGCCCGCTCTCCGTGGCTGAGCAGGTCATCTCGGTGTTCGCCGGTACGCGCGGCTACCTCGATGGCGTCGCGGTGTCCGACGTCGGTAAGTTCGAGGCGAGCCTGCTGACCTCGATCAAGGTGAATGCCCCGGAGATCGTTAAGGCGATCGAGACCGATGGGCAGATCAAGCCGGACACCGAGACCAAGCTGATCGCCTTCATCGAGAACCTGCTCCGCACGTTCGGATAAGCCAATGCCCTCCTTGAAAACCCTGCGCAACCGGATCAACTCAGTCAAATCGACGCAGAAGATCACGAGCGCCATGAAGATGGTGGCGGCTGCCAAGCTGCGCCGCGCGCAGGCGCAGGCTGAGGCTTCGCGCCCCTATGCCTGCCGCATGGGCGAGATGCTCGCCGCCCTGGCGGCCTCCGAGGCGGGCAACCCGAATGCCAGCACGTTGCTGGTCGGTAACGGCAAGAGCAAGACGCATCTGCTCGTCGCCGTGACGGCCGACCGCGGCTTGGCCGGCGCCTTCAACGCCAATATCGCCAAGGCCATCCGCACCAAGGTGAAAAGCCTTGAGGCCGAGGGCAAGGCCGTGAAGGTGTTCACCCTGGGCCGCAAGGGCAACGACTCGCTGCGCCGGGATCTGGGCGACAGGATCGTCGGCACCAAGAACTTCGTCGGCAAGAAGACCGCCGGGTTCGCGGACGCTGAAGACGTGGCGCAGGAGCTGGTGCGCGGCTTCAAGGCCGGTGAGTACGACGTTGTCACCCTGGTGTTCAACCACTTCCACAATGTCATGACCCAGAAGGTGACCGAGCGGCCGCTGATCCCGGCGGCCCAGCCGACGGCGAACGACAACAAGATGGAACACAACTACGAGGTCGAGCCGGATGACGGCACGCTCCTCGAACGCCTGCTGCCGCGCAATCTCGCGGTGCAGATTTACGCCGCCCTGCTGGACAACAGCGCCGGCTTCTACGCGGCGCAGATGACCGCCATGGACAGCGCCACGCGCAATGCGGGCGAGATGATCAAGAAGCTGTCGCTCAGCTATAACCGGGCGCGGCAGGCGAACATCACCAAAGAACTGATTGAAATCATTTCCGGCGCGGAAGCCGTTTGAGGACAGAGAGATGACAAGCAACAACACCGGCCGAGTGACGCAGATCATGGGTGCGGTCGTCGACGTGCAGTTCGACGGCGCGCTGCCCTTCATCCAGAACGCGCTGGAGACCAAGGTGGGCGACCGCCGCCTGGTGCTGGAAGTCGCTCAGGAAATCGGTGAGCGCACCGTGCGCTGCATCGCCATGGACAGCACCGACGGCATGGTGCGCGGCCAGGAAGTGACCGATACCGGCGCGGCGATCTCGGTGCCGGTCGGCCCGGGCACGCTGGGGCGTATCCTCAACGTCATCGGTGAGGCGATTGACGAGCGTGGCGAGATTCCGGCCGCTGCCCACATGCCGATCCACCGCTCGGCCCCGGCTTTCGATGAGCAGGCTGCTTCGGCCGAGATCCTGGTCACCGGCATCAAGGTCGTCGACCTGCTGGCCCCCTACCTGAAGGGCGGCAAGGTCGGTCTGTTCGGCGGCGCCGGCGTGGGCAAGACCGTGCTCATCCAGGAGCTGATCAACAACATCGCCAAGGGCCATGGCGGCGTGTCCGTGTTTGCCGGCGTGGGCGAGCGTACCCGCGAGGGTAACGACCTGTACCACGAAATGATCGAGGCCGGCGTCATCAAGCTGGGCGAGAACAACACCGAGGGCTCCAAGGTGGCCCTGGTGTACGGCCAGATGAACGAGCCGCCGGGTGCGCGCGCCCGCGTCGCCCTCTCCGGCGTGACGATGGCCGAGTACTTCCGCGATGTGGAAGGCCAGGACGTGCTGTTCTTCGTGGACAACATCTTCCGCTTCACCCAGGCGGGCGCCGAGATGTCCGCGCTGCTGGGCCGCATCCCCTCCGCGGTGGGTTACCAGCCGACCCTGGGCACCGACATGGGCGCCCTGCAGGAGCGCATCACCTCCACCAAGAAGGGCTCCATCACCTCCGTGCAGGCCGTGTACGTGCCGGCGGACGACCTGACCGACCCGGCGCCGGCCGCCACCTTCGCCCACCTCGATGCGACCACGGTGCTCAACCGCGCCATCGCCGAGAAGGGCATCTACCCGGCCGTGGACCCGCTGGACTCCACCTCCCGCTCGCTCGACCCGCGCATCGTGGGCGAGGAGCACTACCAGGTGGCGCGCGACGTGCAGCGCATCCTGCAGACCTACAAGTCCCTGCAGGACATCATCGCCATCCTGGGCATGGACGAGCTCTCCGAGGACGACAAGCTGGTCGTCGCCCGCGCCCGCAAGATCGAGAAGTTCTTGTCGCAGCCCTTCCATGTCGCGGAAGTCTTCACCGGCTCCCCGGGCGTGTTCGTCAAGGTCGAGGACACCATCCGTTCCTTCAAGGGCATCGTGGCCGGTGAGTACGACCACCTGCCGGAGGCGGCGTTCTACATGGTCGGCACCATCGAGGATGTAATCGCCAAGGCCGAAACCCTCACCGCGAAGGCGTAATCCATGGCCATCGCCCTGGAAATCATCAGCCCGGAAAAGCTGCTGCTGGCGCGTGACGTCGATATGGTCGTCATTCCCGGCACGGAGGGCGATATCGGCGTGCTCCCGGGGCACTCGAAGCTGATCACCGGCCTGCGCGGCGGGCTGGTGGACATCTACGAGAAGAACCAGGTCACCGACCGCTTCTTCGTCTCCGGCGGCTTCGCCGAGATCACCGAATCCCGTTGCGCGGTGCTGGCTGATGAGATCATCCGTCAGTCCGATCTGGACCCGGCCAAGGCGGCTGACGCCCTGGCCAAGGCCAAGGCGGCGTATGAGGCGGTGAACCCGCAAAATGCCGATGCGTATCGCGAGGCTACTGACCGGCTGATCTCGGCGCAGGCGATGGTCGACTCCATCGCTCCGCACAAGGCGTAAGCCAGCCCGAGGCACCAAAACAAAAAAGGCTCTCCCGCAGGGGAGAGCCTTTTTTGTTGGCGAATGGGGGCTTTACTTCACCAGCATCTTCAGACCGACAAGGAAGAGGATGATGCCGAGCAGCGCCTTAAGCACTTTGTCAGGTGCGTAGCGCGCCGCGTAGCTGCCCACGATGATGCCCGGGATGGAGCCGATCAGCAGCGTTGCAAGCAGCGCGAAATTGATGGTGCCCAGATACCAGTGCCCGAGCCCGGCCAGCAGGGTGAGCGGCACGGCATGGGCGATGTCCGAGCCGACGATGCGTACAACCGGCAGGCGCGGGTAGAGGATGAGCAGGGCGATGGTGCCC
>DATIWS010000049.1:0-6944 GCA_035519275.1 Acidocella sp.
GCGCACGGCCAGCCCCGCGGCGGTGAGCGCCGCCAGCATGAGGATGCCGATGCCGCCGCCGAAATAGCCGCCATACACGGCGATGACGAACTGAACAGCGATGGCGGCGGGCGCGGGCAAGGCCGGGGGCGCGCCTTCCGCGCGCTTCCTGGTGAAGAAATTGCCCCAGATGAACACGACCGTGGCGAACAGGATCAGCCACGGCACCAGATGGGTGAAGATGCTTACCGGTGTCTCCAGCAGCAGCACCGCGCCAATGGCTCCGCCAACGATACTGACGATGAACAAGGTGCGCAGCGAGAGCCCGGCGGCTCCACCGGCCATGGTGCGCCCGGACCAGCCCATCGTTACCTGCGCCGGGAATAGCGCGATGGTGGAGTTGATGTTGGCGGCGCGGGGGTCCAACCCCGCGAAGAGCAGGGCCGGGAAAGTGAGGAAGGAGCCGCCCCCGGCGACGGCGTTCTGCGCCCCGGCGAGGAACCCGGCCACCCCGACCAGGATATAGCCAAGCATCACACGAGCTTCCGCAGATCTTCCGCAGGCGGACGCGCACCCATGCGGGAGATGGCCAGCGCCGCCGCCTTGGCGCCCAGCGCCCCGGCCTCGGCCAGGCTGGCCCCGCGCGTATAGGCGGCGAGGAACCCGGCGGCGTAGGCATCGCCCGCGCCGGTAGTGTCCACCACCTCCGTGGGCACCGCCGCCACTTCCTCCCTCTTGCCGCCGTGCAGGATGACACTGCCATTTTCGCTCTGCGTCAGCACCGCGAGCGGCACCTCCCGCGCGGCCTGGGTGGCGGCATCGGCGAAGTCGTTGCATTCATACAGGCTGCACACCTCGGCCTCGTTGGCGAAGAGAATGTCCACCCCCTCCGCGATCAGGCGGCGGAAGCCGTCGCGGTGGCGGTCCACGCAGAACGCATCGGAGAGCGAGAGCGCGGTCTGCCGCCCCGCCGCGCGCGCCATTTTCGCCGCTTCGGCGAAGGCCGTCTGGGCCGCCGGCGGGTCGAACAGATAGCCCTCGAGATAGGTGACGGCCGAGGCGGCGATCACGGTTTCGTCGAGGTCATGCAGGGCGAACTCGCCGCCCGCGCCGAGATAGGTGTTCATGGTGCGCTGACCGTCGGGCGTAACCAAGATGAGGCAGCGCGCGGTGGGGATGGCGGCGGTGAGCGGCGGGGTGGCGTAATGCACGCCCACGGCGGCGATCTCGCGGCGGAACACATCGCCCATTTCATCCGCGCCGACCTTGCCGAGGAACGCCACCCGCGCGCCAAGTGCTGCCGCCACGGCGCAGGAATTGGCCACCGAGCCGCCGGAAGCCGTCACCCCGCCCGCCATCGCGGCGGTGAGCTTCGTCGCGGTGTCCGCGTCGATCAGCGACATTCCGCCCTTCGGCATGTTGTGGCGGCTTAAAAAATCGTCATGGGCCGGGAGCAGGTAGTCGACGATGGCGTTGCCGATGCCAGTGATATCAAAGAGCGTCGAGGACATTTTAGCCGGTCTCCCAAGGGTTTGCCTGTTGTCCGGCGTTAGCATCGCACGACGGGCTTGAGCAAATCCGCACGGGAATACCACGGTTGTGGCATTCCGGCGGTCCGTGCTACTCGCCTTAGAATGATACGGAAGAGCACGGGAGTATTTGTGTTTAACAAACGCAAGATTGAAGAGCCCAAGCCGGCTGTGGCGGAAGCGCCGCAGGCCGAAACGACCGCGTCCACTGCGCCCGTCGCTGCGGACGAAGCCGTGGCCGCCAGCGCCTACGTTCCCCCTTATTTCAAGGAGCCTGCCATGGCCCGCTCACCCTTCGCGCCGCCGTCCATCCCCACTGTCACCCCGGCGTCCGGTGGCCTGCCTGTGTCCCGCCCGGCCATGCCGGCAAGCCACGCCGCGCGCGAACCCGCCGAGCGCCGCACCCTCGTGGTCGGCCGCGGCATCAGCGTGCAGGGCACCGTGCAGGACGCGGAACGCCTGGTCGTGGAGGGCACGGTGGAGGCCAGCTCGATCAACGGGCTCGCGGAACTCTCGATCTCCCAGGGCGGCATCTTCAAGGGTGAGGTCGAGGTGACTGAGGCCGAGGTCGCAGGCACCATCGACGGCACCATTATCGCCCGGCAGACGCTGGTCGTGCGCACCACCGGCCGCGTGCTGGGCACCGCGCGCTGCCGCCGCCTGCAGGTGGAGGATGGCGGGCAGATCACCGGCCGTATCGAGATGCTGACCGACAGCCCGGCGGCGCTGCCGGAAGCCTAAGGCCTATAAACCAACCAAGGGGGCACGGCCCCCTTGGATTTGGCTCTTATCCGCGAAAAAACAGACTTATTGCGCGAGCGTCGAGTTGATCGGCAACTGCGCGAGATCGGCCTCGACCTGATTGAGCTTCGTCTTCGTCAACCGCCCGCCGGATAGCGTGGCGAGCTGGGACAGGCTCATGTCCGAGAACAGCACATAGCTCGGGTTGGATATCAGGCCGGGCATGTCGCGATTAAGGATCGCCTTGCCGCCGGGATTGGAGGCGATCTTCTCCACCGGGGTATTCAGCGAAAAATGCTCGGCCATTGCAGCCGTGCTGCGCGCGGGCTGTGGCGCTGCAGGCGGCGGCCCTGCAGATGCGGTCTTTTCCGGGCTGCAGCCAGGGAGCAGAACAACGCCTACCAGCATTGCAGCAACTCCGAGTTGCCGATGCATTCTGTACATCATGCCAGCATCTCCTCAACGAACAGCCAATTCGGGCTACCCTGTCACAGAGTATCGCGCCGGCCAGCTGATGCAAACAAAAATCTGTGCTGCGACGCCGCGAAAAGCCGCGCCTTCCCGGGATTTTTGATTGGCGGCAGGGCAGAAATTGCGCCATCCTGACGCGGCGGCGGATGAGGAAAAGCCGCGTGCATTTTGAAACAAAAGGCATAAGCGGATTTGAGTTTTCCCCCGGCAAGTTGTTCCAAGGAAACAAAAAAATGAACGGCGCTGAGAGCCTCGTGCGCACCCTTCTGCAAGCCGGAGTCGAAACGGTTTTCGCCAACCCCGGCACGAGCGAGATGCATTTCGTCGCGGCGCTGGACCGCATACCTGGGATACGTTGCATATTGTGCCTCGATGAAACCATTGTGACAGGCGCCGCCGATGCCTATTGCCGGATGACGGGCAAGCCTGCCGCCACGCTGCTCCATTGCGGACCAGGATTGGCCAACGGCATGGCGAACCTGCACAATGCGCGCCGCGCCCGTTCCGCCATCGTGAACATTGTCGGTGACCAGGCGACGTATCATCGCCCGCTGGACGCGCCGCTGACATCGGATGTCGAGGGCATCGCCGCGCCGGTGAGCGCCTTTGTCCGCCGGGCGGACTCAGCAGCTTCGGTGGGGGCGGATGCCGCGGCAACGATCGCCGCCGCGCGCAGCTTCCCCGGGCATGTTGCCACGCTGATTCTGCCCGCCGACACGGCTTGGGAGGAAGGCGGCGTGGTGGCAGCACCCCATGCCCCCGAGGGACCGGACGCGGTGGCCGGCGAGACCATTGAACAGGCCGCGGCACTGCTGCGCAACGGCAAGGTTACCATGATGCTGCTCGGCGGACAGGCGCTGGATGAGGTGCCGCTGCGCGTGGCCTGGAGCATCACCCTCCACACCGGCGCGAAGCTGCTGCTGGAGCGCTCGCCCGCGCGGCTGGCGCGCGGCCGGGGTCGGGTGCAGGCCGAGCGCGTGCCGTACCCGATCGACCAGGGCTTCGCCGCCTTCGCGGGGGTGGAGCAGTTGATCCTGGTCAACACGCCGCCGCCGGTTTCTTTCTTCGCCTACCCGGGCAAGCGCGGGCAGCTCCAGCCCGAGGGCTGCGAGGTCTTCACCCTCAGCACACCGGAGCAGGACGGCGCCACGGCGCTGGCGGTGCTGGCGCAAATCCTGGGTGCCGCCGACGTGCCGCCAGCCGACCCCGGGCCGCGCCCGGAACGCCCCCAGGGCAAGGTGACACCGGAAGGCGTGGCGCAGACCCTGGCCGCGGTGATGCCGGAGCAGGCGATCATCATCGACGAGGCCATTTCCTTCGGGCGCGGCCTCTTCCCAGGCACATACGCCGCCCCGCCGCATGACTGGATGATGCTCACCGGCGGCGCCATTGGCGATGGCATCCCCATGGCCGTGGGCGCGGCGGTGGGCGCGCCGGGAAGGCGCGTGATTGCGCTTCAGGCGGACGGCTCGGCCATGTACAGCCTCTCGGGGCTATGGACCCAGGCGCGCGAGCGGCTGGACGTGACCACCATCATCATCTCCAACCGCAAATACGCGATCCTGCTCGCCGAACTGGCGGGCGTTGGCGCCAACCCCGGCCGCACGGCGCTGGACATGATGGACCTCACCAACCCCGCGCTCGACTGGTGCAAGATCGCGGGCGGCATGGGGGTGGAGGCGGCGCGGGCCGAAAACCTCGATGAGCTGGGCACGCTGCTGGCAGCGAGCGTGGCCCGCCCCGGCCCGTTCCTTATCGAGTTGGTCGTCTAGCCCGCGCGCAGGGCCTCGATCTTGTCCCAGATGGCGGCGGCAAGGTTGAGATTGTCGAACCGCGCGATCTGCTGCAGCCCGGTGGGCGAGGTGACGTTGATCTCGGTGAGGTAGCCGCCGATCACGTCGATGCCCGTGAACAGCAGCCCCTGGGCCTTCAGCGTGGGGCCGATGGCGGCGCAGATTTCCAGCTCGCGCGCCGTGAGCCTGGTGGGCTCGGGCGTGCCGCCGGCATGCATGTTGGAGCGGGAATCGCCCTCGGGCGGGACGCGGTTGATAGCGCCCAGCGGCTCGCCGTCGATGAGGATGATGCGCTTGTCGCCCAGGCGGACGGCGGGCTCGTAGCGCTGCACCATCAGCGGCTCGCGTGAAGCGGCGAAGAACATGTCCAGCAGTGAGCCGAGATTCTCGTCATCCGGCTTGATGCGAAACACGCCAATGCCGCCATTGCCGAACAGCGGCTTGACGATGATGTCCTTGTGCAGGGCGCGGAAGTCGCGGATGGCTTCGCGGTCCCACGAAACCAGGGTGGGGGGCATCAACTCGGGGAAGTGCATCACCAGCAGCTTCTCCGGCGCGTTGCGCACGGAAACCGGGTTGTTCACCACCAGCGTGCGCGGGTGGATATGCTCCAGCATGTGCGTGGCGGTGATGTAGGCCATGTCGAAGGGTGGGTCCTGGCGCATCAGCACCACGTCCATGTCCGACAGGTCGATGACGGTTTCGGCACCGAATTCGTGATGCGCGCCATGCACCGCCTGCACCGTCACCGGCTTCACGCGGGCTTTCAGCCGGGCGCCATCCAGCCACATATGCGGGACTTCGTAGTGCCAGAGTTTGTGGCCGCGCGCCTGGGCTTCCAGCATCAGGGCGAAGGTGGAGTCCCCGGTGATGTCGATGCTGTGCAGCGGGTCCATCTGCACGGCGATTTTCAGAGATTTCATTGCGTCCTCAGGCCGTTCAACGGAGAGGGTATCAGGACGCGGCCGGACGCTCCAGAGCCGCGGCCGTCAGGCCATGCGACAGGCTCTGCATGCAACTCGCCGGATCGCCGTTATCCGGCACAGCGGCGGCAACGCGGGGGACGCCGTTCGAATCGGGGTAGAGGAACACGTTGAGTCCGCACACCGGGGAGTGATAGAGCCAGACCTGGGCGGAACCCTCCACCCGGCGCAGCGCGGGTTGGCCGAAATCGGCGTTCAACACCTGCGGCGTGGAGCCGACGAGCCCCTGGGTGGAGGCAGGAATGGCCGACCCGGCATCACCGAACTGAGGAGTCGGTCCGGCGCAACTGGCCAGCGCGAGAAGCCCGCCGGACAGGGCAAGAATTCGAAAGTTTACCCGCTGCGCCATGCAACTCCGGGAGGCCAAGGTTATCCCGCCGCTATAACAAATGATGAAATAATTGACAGGGGGCCCCTCACCAAATCCGCCAAATTTTATGCCACGCCGCAAGATTTAATTTTTTAACTTGTCACAAACCTTTCAACAGCCCGCCTTATTCATGCCTTTGTTACAGTTGAAGGTGCTGAACATGGACAAACGGTCCAAGACTTAAAGACCCACGGAGCCTGACGATGCCTGCCAATATGCTGAAGATCGAAGCCGAACTTCGCAATGCCGTGATCGACCGGCTGATCGCCGCCAGCTTACGCGACGGCAAGCCGGCTCGGGAAGCGACCCTGGAACGCTGGCGCTCCCTGGGCGGCCAGTCAGCACTGCGCAACGGCGATACCGCCGGCGCCTGACCCCGCCCCGGGCAGACCGGCCCCGGGAAGATATCTCCGGCAGAAATTGAGCCAGCGCCACCGGCATACATATATTAATGCCGGCGGCGCACCGAAGCGCCCAAAATGCCACGGAGATCTGCATGCAGCCGAACGCCGGTCAAGACTTTCCCGTTACCCTCAGCGATGCTGAATGGCGCGCGCGCCTGACACCGGAGCAATATGCGGTGCTGCGCGGCCATGCGACCGAACAGCCGGGCAGCTGCGCCCTTAATTACGAGAAGCGCCCAGGCACGTTCTCCTGTGCCGGATGCGGCCAGGTGCTGTTCGTTTCCAACACCAAGTTCGAGAGCGGCACCGGCTGGCCGAGTTTCAACGACCCGGCGGAAGGCGCGCTCGCCACCACGACCGACCGCAGCCACGGCATGATCCGCACCGAGGTGCATTGCAGCCGCTGCGGCGGGCATCTGGGCCATGTGTTCGAGGATGGCCCACCTCCCAGCTTCCTGCGCTACTGCATCAACGGCGTGGCGATGAATTTCACCCCCTCGGAATAGCCCCCAAACAAAAAACCCGCCTTGCTTGCGCAAGGCGGGTTTTTCTGAGGCAAATGCCTTATTGATGAGTAATGAAGACGACGCCGTTGCCACCGGCAATCGTGCCGACATTGGCGGCATTGATCCCCTTGAGCAGGATCGTCGTACCGTCGTTAAGGTAAACATCCG
>DATIWS010000050.1:0-4155 GCA_035519275.1 Acidocella sp.
GCTGGCGAACCGCCGGAGATGACCGGCGAGGCAGCCGGCTCCACGGCGAACACTTTCAGGTTCGGCCAGTGCTTCTTGAGTACCTCGGCGCAGCCGGTGATATGCCCGCCAGTGCCCACGCCGGTGATGATGTAGTCCAGCCCCTCGGGGAAATCGGCCAGGATTTCCAGCGCCGTGGTGCGGGCATGGATGTCGATATTCGCCGGGTTCTCGAATTGCTGCGGAATCCAGGCGCCCGGGTTCTCTTCGGCCAACTCGGCGGCCCGGGCGATGGCGCCCTTCATGCCCTTCTCGCGCGGGGTGAGGTCGAAGGTCGCGCCATAAGCCTGCATCAGGCGGCGGCGCTCGATGGACATGCTCTCCGGCATCACCAGGATCAGCTTATAGCCCTTCACCGCCGCCACCAGGGCGAGGCCAACGCCGGTATTGCCGGAGGTCGGCTCGATGATCAGCCCGCCGGGCTTGAGCGCGCCGGAGGCTTCCGCTGCCTCCACCATGGAGAGGGCAATGCGGTCCTTGATCGAGCCGCCCGGATTGGCGCGCTCAGACTTCACCCACACATGCGCGGCGGGGAACAGCCGGGCGAGCCGGATATGCGGGGTCTTGCCAATGGTTTCGAGAACGCTGCTGACCGGCATCTGTATTCTCCATATATTTTATAGAGTTATTGCGCCATTCGCAGGGGCGCGCAACCCCACGTATTGTCTAAACACAAAAAAGGCGAGCTGTCAGGCTCGCCCTTAGAGTACGATCGCTTCACGGCGTAAAACGCCTGATCCGCCCGCGTGCTCATCCCTCCCGGGCGCGGCTGAGGCTGCGGCGCAGCAGCTGCCCCGGCTGGCGGTGCGCCAGCAGCGCCGCAGCGTATTGCGCCGGCGCATGCTCCGGCGGCGTGACGAAGGAGGTGAAGCCGCACGCTACCATCGCGCCGAACTGATCGGGAAGAAAATGCCCGACGGCGCGCAGATCGCCCTTATAGCCGTAGCGCTCGCGCAAGGCGCGGGCCAGGGTGAAGCCGCGCCCGTCGCGGAATTTCGGGAATTCGATCTCAATCAGCGCCAGCTCGGGCAACTGTGCGGCGATGTCCTCGAGCTTCGCGTCGGGCAGCAGGCGCAGCCCGGCCACGCCCGCATCCGCGATCTCCTCGCCCTTGGTGTTAACGAGCGCCATTGACGGCCTCCTTGAACGGCGCCGCGCCGAGGCGGCGGTAAGTGTCGATAAACCTCTCGCCCGGCGTGCGCTGCGCGACATAGGCATTCACAATCGCCTCGATGGCGTCGGGCACTTTCGCCGTCGGCACGGCCGGGCCGATGATGCTGCCGATCGCGGCCTTCTCGTCCGCCGCCCCGCCGAGGGTTATCTGGTACACCTCCTCGCCGTTCCTATCGACGCCAAGCAGGCCGATATGCCCGACATGGTGATGCCCGCAGGCATTGATGCAGCCGGAAATATTCACATACAGCGTACCGATCTCATCCTGCCGTCCGGCGAAACGCTCGGCCAGGCGCTGCGCCACCGGAATGGAACGCGCGGTGGCGAGCGAGCAGTAATCCATGCCCGGGCAGGCGATGATGTCCGAGATCAGCCCGATATTGGCAGAAGCGAGCCCCGCCTGCACGAGGCCCTGATACAGCGCGAACAGATCGTCCTTGGCGACATGCGGCAGAACCAGATTCTGCACATGGCTGACGCGGATTTCGCCCAGCGAATACTTGTCCGCGAGGTCAGCCACCGCGTCCATCTCATCGGCGCTGGCATCGCCGGGGATGCCGCCAACCGGCTTCAGCGAGATGGCCACCGAGATATAGCCCGGGGCGCGGTGCGGATGCGTGTTCTGCTTCACCCAGGCGGCAAAAGCCTTGTCCGCGCCGAGGGCTTTTTCCAGCACGCCGGTATCCTGGCGCGAGAATTCCGGCACAGGGAAACGCTCCGCCACGGCAGCAACCAGCTCCGGCGTCAGCGCGCAGTAATCGGACGGCAGAGCGGCGTATTCATCCTCGACCATCTTGATGAAAGCTTCCGGCTTCATCTCGCGGATCAGGATTTTTATCCGCGACTTGTACATGTTGTCGCGCCGGCCAAGCGCGTTGTAGACGCGCAGAATCGCCTCGTTATAGCGCAGCAGTTCGGCCAGCGGCACCTCGTCGCGCAGCTTGATGGCGACATACGGCGTGCGCCCGAGCCCGCCGCCCGCGAAGATGCGGAATACCGGCTCACCGGCGGCGTTGCGGTGCGCCTCGATACCGATGTCGTGCACGCGCACGGCGGCACGGTCATGCGGCGCGCCGGTGATGGCGATTTTGAACTTGCGCGGCAGATAGGTGAACTCGGGGTGATCCGTGGACCATTGCCGCAGGATTTCCGCGTACAGGCGCGGATCGATGATCTCATCCGCCGCGGCACCGGCATATTCATCGGTGGTGACATTGCGGATGCAATTGCCACTTGTCTGTATGCCGTGCAGATCGGCCTCGGCCAGCGCGGCGAGCACGACGGGGGTGTCCTCCAGCCGCAGCCAGTTGAACTGGATGTTCTGGCGCGTGGTGAAATGCCCGTAGCCACGGTCGTAATGCCGGGCCACGTAGGCGAGCTGGCGCAGCTGCGTGGAACTCAGCACACCGTAAGGGACGGCAATGCGCAGCATGTAAGCGTGCAGTTGCAGATACAGCCCGTTCATCAGCCGCAGCGGCTTGAACTCATCTTCCGAAAGCTCGCCCGCCCGGCGGCGCGCCACCTGTTCGCCGAACTCAGCCGCGCGCTGGCGCAGGAAGTCGCGGTCATACTCGTCGTATTTATAGATGCCCGCGTATGGCGAGGTGGAACGCACCGAAGGCAGTTCCGGCAGCGCCGCGTCATCGCGCCAGGGCCCGGCAGGCAGGTCGGCGCGCACGGAAGGGCCACGGGCGCGGATCTGCTCGCGATGCGCCACGGGGGCGAGCTTTCCCGCCTCCTCGGTTACCTCGACCGCGCGCACATCCACCACATGCGCGGCGACATCCTCGGGCTGCGCCGCGCCAAGCGCGGCTTCCAGCGCCGCATCATCGTAAGCCGTCGCCGCATCCACATGCTCGGCCCAACCCTGCCCCCCCGCAAACCAGACGGACACGCCGTCTCGCAGACGGTTGGCAGTGATCACATGCAAAGACATATCCACTCAGCTTCCTACACTCGAACCCCGGATGGCAGATAAAGCTTTTTTCCGCCGCGTCCAGGCCGGAATTTTAGCTCGGAAAAGAAAATTTTATAGATATTAGATTATTTTGACCAAATACGATAAATTTTCTTTACAAACAAAGTAACGAGGAAAAATTTCGTAAAAAAGCCAACGTCCAGAGAGCGGATTTGCCATCTCTTCGCCGCCCTTTGTACCGGCAAGCTCCCCATAAAACCCACCGTTTTTATAGTTATTATCCCCGCCACCCCTTGCACCCGCAAATTCCCTATAATACCCACAGCTTTTCTGGTTATTACGAGGTTACCATGCGCATTCGCACCGGCATTATGCCCATTTTCGCCGCTTTCACCCTGGTCGCATCGCACCAGGCCCACGCCACGGAGGGGTATTTCGCCAATGGCTATGGCACCACGTCCAAGGGCATGGCGGGTGTCGCCTATGCGTTGCCAACAGATTCCCTTTCCGTCGCCACCAACCCGGCCTCGGCCAGCTTCCTCGGCAACCGGGTGGACTTCGACGCCGATCTCTTCGCGCCTCAACGCAGCTCCAGCATCAACGGCAACGCGTACGGGCCGGATCAAGGCTTCAACGGCAACAAGATCAAAATTTTCGCCATCCCCGAAGCGGGCGTCATCTACCAGCTGCCACATAATCTGGCAGTCGGGCTCGCGATCTATGGCGATGGCGGCATGGATACGGATTACGGCTCCAATCCCTATGCGCGCTTTGGCGCCAAGGGGTCGGCCGGCGTCGATCTCCAAACGATGTTCATTTCGCCGACCCTGGCCTGGGAATTCGCTCCCGGACAGAGCGTGGGCGTCTCCCTAGACGTCGTTGATGAATTCTTTCGCGCGCATGGTATCGGCGTGTTTTCCGCCGCCTCGGAATCACCCGGGAATGTGAGCGACCAGGGCGAGGACAGCGCATTCGGCTACGGCTTTCGCGTCGGCTATCTGGGACAGCTTACTCCGTGGCTAGCA
>DATIWS010000051.1:0-3320 GCA_035519275.1 Acidocella sp.
TTGAGGTCGAGGAAGGGAACCGGCGGGAAGTGAGCTGCGTCCATGATCCCCGTGTTACTCCGCGGCGGCGGAAACGGCGAGACCGGGCGGCGGTAAAAATTCCGGCACCAGCGCTTCCACCATCGCCATGGCGGTGGCCTCGTCCCCCGCGGCGACGGCGTTTTCCAGCTCGTCCATCGCCGTCTTCATCGCCGCAAGCTCGGCCATGCGCGGCGCGGCCATCAGCAGTCCCTCATGGTTGGTCGGCACCGGGTGCTCGTTGCCGTGGAACAGCTCCTCGAACAGTTTTTCGCCCGGCCGCATGCCGGTGAAGGCGATCTTGATGTCCTCGTCGGGGCGCAGCCCGGCCAGGCGGATCATGTTCCGGGCGAGGTCCACGATCTTCACCGGCTCGCCCATGTCGAGCATAAAGATCCCGCCATCGGGGATGGCCTCTGCGCCGCTGCCGGCGACGGAAGCCTCCAGCACCAGCCCCACCGCCTCGCGCACGGTCATGAAGTAGCGGCGCATCTCCGGGTGGGTGACGGTCAGCGGCCCGCCCTGGGCCAGCTGGCGGGTGAATAGCGGCACCACCGAGCCGGTAGAGCCGAGCACGTTGCCGAACCGCACGGTGACGCAGCGCATGCCACGCCCGGCGTGCCGGGCCGCAACGTCCAGCGCCTGGGCGTACATCTCCGCCACACGCTTGGAGGCGCCCATCACCGAGCCGGGGTTCACGGCCTTGTCCGTGGAGATCAGCACCATCAGCCCGGTACCGCTTTCCGCCGCGGCATCGGCGACGATGCGCGTGCCCAGCGTATTGGTGCGCAGCCCCTCCAGCCGGTTTGCCTCCACCATAGGCACATGCTTCAGCGCTGCGGCGTGGAACACCAGCTCCGGGCGGAGTTCGTTCATCAGTGCCCGGATGCGCGGCGCGTCCCGCACATCGGCGATGACCGTCCGGCGCGGCAGGTCCTGGTGCCGTTCGGAAAGTTCGAGGTCGATCCGCCACAGCGCGAACTCGCTGTTATCCAGGAGCAGCAGCTCGGAGGGAGCATGCGCCGCCAGCTGGCGCGCGAGTTCAGAGCCGATGCTGCCGCCGGCACCTGTCACCAGCACTCGGCGCCCGGCGATCAGCCTTGTCATGCCGTCGTGGTCGAGCCGCACCTGCTGGCGGTTGAGCAGATCCTCCAGGGCGATCGGCCGCAGCTCGGCCTGCTGCTCCGCCGGGGCCAGATGCGTCAGGCACGGCGCCCGCAGCACCCGCGCGCCATGCCGCGCGGCTGCTGTCAGCAGGTTTTGCAGCCGCGTACCGACCAGATCCGGCACGGTGATGATCAGCAGGTCCGGCTTGGGCGTCAGCCGTGCCAGCGCCGCATCGGCGGTATCCACCGCGCCGACAATGTCCAGCCCGTGCAGGCGCTGCCCGACATGTTTCGCCGACAGCGCCAGCAGCCCGGCGATCCGGTAGGGCTGGTCCGGGTTCCGTGCATGCGCGGCAAGGAACAGCTCCGTTCTCTCGGGCGTGCCAACGAGGATGGCATGCTGCGCGGCGTTGCGCCCGGCCGCCGGTTCGCGCAGCAGCCGGTAGCAGAATTTCGGCGCGGTGAGGCACGCGGCGAGCACCAGCGCAAGGATGGCCGGAAAGGCGGGCGAGGGCAAAGGCAGCCCGGCGCCGGTCATCAGCAGCGCCAGCATCAGCGTGGTGACGATGGCGGCAACGGCCAGCATCGCGAGGTCGCGGAAGGAGACGAAGCGCCAGCGCAGGCGCGACAGGCCGAAGGGAATGCCGATAAGCCAGATGGCCGCCGCGCCGGCGAGCGGAAAGAAGTTCGGCCAGACCCACGGTACCTGCGGGCTGGCCAGCCAGAAGCTCAGCGTAACGGCCAGCGCCGCCAGCCCCCCGTCGAGCGCGATATTCACCGCCATGCGGCCGGGTAGAGGCGAACGGGACAAGCTCATGTCATTGCTTATAGCGTCCTGGTTGTGGCGGAATCCACATTTTGTTGCGTCGACAGATTAGGCGAGCGAAAACATTCCCTCGACTTCGACAGCTGCATCGAGCGGCAGGGAGGGCACGCCGATGGTGGAGCGCGCATGCCGGCCGGCATCGCCGAACACGGCCACGGTCAGATCGGAGGCGCCGTTCATCACCACCGCATGCTGGATGAAATCCGGCGTGGCGGCGATAAAGCCGCCGAGGCGGACCACTTTCTTGATGCTGGCGAGTCCGCCGGGCAGGGCGGCATTGAGCTGCGCCAGCACGTTGATCAGGCAGAGCCGCGCGGCGTGCTGACCTTCCTCCAGGGAAACCCCGGCGCCAAGCTTTCCGGTCACCGCGACTTTGCCGTCCACGGCGGGCAGCTGGCCGCTGACGACGACCAGATTTCCGGTGATGCTCACGGGCACATAGGTGGCTACGGGCGGCATCGGGGTGGGCAGGGTGATGCCGAGATCGGCCAGGCGTTTGAGTGCGGTCATGTTCAGCTCACAAGTTTGAGGGCCTTGCGCCTTTCGCGCGGGGCGGGGGCGGGCAGATCGAGCGGCAGAAGCGGCGCGCGCTCGGCCGCACCTTCGCCCACCGTGTCGGCAGATTCAAGGGTGGCCGGGGCGAGGCTGGTGCTGCCGAGATAATTCACCGCCAGATTGCGGAACACGTAGTCCAGCATCGAGGTGGCGGCGGGCACGGCCGGATCGCCATCGACCACGCCGGCAGGGCCAAAGCGGGTGAAGGTGAAGGCCTCGACATAATCCTCCAGCCCCACGCCGTGCTGCAGGCCGATGCTGACCGCGATGGCGAAGGCATCCATCAGCCCGCGGAAGGCCGAGCCCTCCTTGTGCAGGGCGACGAAGATCTCGCCAATCCTGCCGTTCTCGTACTCGCCGGTGGAAAGGAACAGCTTGTGGCCGCCGACACTGACTTTCTGCGTGTAGCCGCTGCGGCGCGAGGGCAGGGGCTGGCGCGCGCTCGGCTGGCGGGCAGGCATGGGCTGTGCCGGGCGGGCGGGCATGGCCGCCGCCAGTGCGGCCAGCGCGTCATGCATGGCCAGATGCGCACCCGCGCGCGGGGCTGGGAACAGCACCTCGCCGGAAAGCTGCTTCGCGAGCGCCGTGGCGGGGCTGAGGCCCTGCGCCGCCAGCTTCTCCTGCGCCCACAGGGTGAGGCCGCCCTCGGCGTTCACCGGGGAGAGGGCCGGGGCGAAATTGCACACTTCCGCGCCCAGCAGCGCCTCCACCGCCGGATCAGCGGCGAAGCCCAGCAGCGCCTCATGCCGGGTGGTCGTGCCGCCGGCGGCGTTTTCCTGCGCGGCGGCGGTGGCGGCGAGCAGCCCCGGCACGGC
>DATIWS010000052.1:0-3583 GCA_035519275.1 Acidocella sp.
TTTGCGGCAGATCAGGAACTGAACATCATTGTGCTCGTGGTCGGCCTCGGCGCACGGGATAAAGGCGTTCAGCCGCTCGATGCGGTGGATCAGCCGGTTGGCGAGCAGGAAGTCCAGCGCCCGGTAGATCGTCGGCGGCACTGCGGATTTACGCACGGCCTTCAACTGGTCGAGCAACTGATACGCGGTGACTGGCGCTTCCGCGCGCAGGATCAGGTCCAGCACCTCCCGCCGCAGGGCGGTAAGCTGGGTGCCGTGCTTGGCGCAGAGTGTTTGCGCCGCTTCCAGCAGGGCGGGAACGTCGCGCGTGCCGGGGGCGGCATGGTCATGTGGCATAGGGCTGATGATAGGCCATCGCTCCGAGGGCGGGCAAATAAACCCGCCGAATGACGTGACTACTTGATCGCTTCCGGTACGATTGTCCTGACAATGGTGGAGTCCAGCGCCTCGAACCCAGCATAGTCGATGGTGGTGTAGAGGTCCTTGCGGGTCAGCATCTGGTCCACGCAGTTCTGCGCGCCGCCATCCCTGGCAATGGCTTGGTAGAGCTTCTCCTGCGCCAGAGCCGCGACGCGCAGCGAAGTGACCGGCCAGATCATCATTTTGTAGCCGAAATCCTCGAATTCCTGCTTGGTATAGAATGGCGTGCGGCCGAACTCGGTCATATTGGCGAGCAACTCCACGCCCGGCATACGGCGGGCGAATTCACGGAACATCTCCTCGGTGTTCAGCGCCTCGGGGAAGATCGCGTCCGCCCCGGCTTCCATGTACAGCTTGGCCCGGGCCACGGCGCCGTCCATGCCTTCAGACGCCGCCGCATCGGTGCGGGCGATGATATACAGATGCCGGCGGGCATGCGCCGCGGCGGCGACCTTGGTGGCCATGTCCTGCGGGGAAGTCAGCTTCTTGTCGTTCAGATGCCCGCATTTCTTCGGCAGGATCTGGTCTTCCAGATGCACGGCGGCGGCGCCGGCATCCTCGAAGGTGCGGACCATGTGCATCACGTTCAACGCCTCGCCGTAGCCAGTGTCGCCATCGACCAGAACAGGCAGGCCGGAGGCGCGGGTCACCTGGCGGATGAAGAAGGCGACTTCATCGACGGTGATGATGCCGAGGTCTGGCAGGCCCATTGAGGCGGTCATCGCAGCACCCGAGAGATAGCAGGCCTCGAACCCGGCATTGCGCGCCTGCTGCGCGGCGAGGCCGTTATGGGTGCCAGGGATGCCGAGGATGCCGGGGCGGACGAGCAAGGCGCGGAAGCGGTCGCCCGCGGGGATGTTGGAGTAGGAGGAAGCGCTCAGGTAGGTCATGTGACAGGCTCCACCATTAACGGTCCGACAGGGGAACAAAGTTCAGATGTTCCGGGCCGACGTAATTGGCCGAGGGGCGGATGATCTTGCCGTCGATGCGCTGCTCGATGATGTGAGCGCTCCAGCCGGAGATACGCGAGATCACGAAGAGCGGGGTGAACATGGCTGTGGGCACGCCCATCATGTGGTAGGATATGGCCGAGAACCAATCCAAATTCGCGAACATCTTTTTTGCATCCATCATGACGGCTTCAATGCGTTTCGCGATATTGAACATCTTCATCGAGGCGGCTTCTTCCGAGAGCGATTTCGCGACACGCTTGATGACGGCATTGCGCGGATCGGAAACCGTATAGACTGGGTGGCCGAAGCCGATGATGACCTCCTTGGCCTCGACACGGCGCAGAATATCCGCTTCCGCCTCATCCGGGTTGGCGTAACGCTGCTGGATCTCGAAGGCGACCTCGTTGGCGCCGCCATGCTTCGGGCCACGCAGCGCGCCGATGGCCCCGGCGATGGCGGAGTAGAAATCCGAGCCCGTGCTGGCGATGACGCGCGCGGTGAAAGTGGAGGCGTTGAACTCATGCTCGGCGTAGAGAATGAGCGAGGTATGCATCGCGCGCACCCACCTGTCGCGCGGCTCCGTGCCATGCAGCAGGTGCAGGAAGTGGCCGCCGATGGAGTCGTCGTCCGTCTCGACCTCGATGCGCTTGCCGTTGGTGGAGAAATGGTACCAGTACAGCAGGGCGGAGCTGAGCGAGGCCATCAGCTTGTCGGCGATGTCCTTGGCGCCGGGCTGGTTGTGGTCATGGGCTTCGGGCAGGATGGTGCCGAGCACAGACACATAGGTGCGCATCGCGTCCATCGGGTGGGCAGCGGCGGGAATGGTCTCCAGCACCGTCTTGGCGGCGGCGGGCACGCCGCGCAGGGATTTCAGCTTGGCCTTGTAGGCGTCAAGCTCGGCTACGTTCGGCAGCGCGCCATGCACGAGTAGATGCGCGATCTCCTCGAACTCGCAAATCTCGGCGAAGTCGAGAATGTCATAGCCGCGGTAGTGCAAATCGTTGCCGGTACGCCCGACCGTGCAGAGCGCGGTATTGCCAACGGCAACGCCGGACAAAGCGACAGATTTCTTCGGCTTCGGCTGTGCGGTCGTTTCGTTCATGGGTTTTCCCTATTCGTTATTGTTGGTTAAACACCGGCTGACGCGCGAACGTGCCAGCCGCAGACTGGCAGGTTCAGAAGATGCCCGGCTTGGGCTCATCGAGCGCGCCCGCGGGCAGCGCCACGTTCAGGCCAGAGAGCTCGCCAGCAGTAAGGCGCGGCAGGTCCTGCACCGTGTTGAGGAAGCGGTTGCTCTCGCGCGTGGTGATGATGCCGTCGGTCAGCATCTGGAACTTGCGGATGTAATCCTCGCGCTCGAACGGCTTCGCGCCAAGCGGATGCGCGTTCGCCACGGCCATTTCGTCCACCAGCTTGGAGCCGTCCTTGAAGAAGATCTCGACGCGCGCGCCGAACGCCTTCTCGGAAATGTCCAGCGTGTGGTAGCGGCAGGTCCATTCGGGGTCTTCCACCGTCTCGACCTTGTGCCACAGGCGCACGGTGTCGGCGCGGCCTGCGCGCTTGGGCGCGTAGGAGGTCTCGTGGTTCCAGAAGCCGTCCTGCAGCGCCACGGCGAAGATGTACATGATCGAGTGGTCGAGCGTCTCGCGGCTCGCCTTCGGGTCCATCTTCTGCGGGTCGTTCGCGCCGGTGCCGATCACGTAATGGGTGTGGTGCGAGGTGTGGATGACGATCTTCTCGATCGCCTCGAAATCCTCGATGGAGTCACGCATGCGGAAGGCCAGGTCGATCAGCGCCTGGGACTGGTACTCCGCGGAGTGTTCCTTGGTGTAGGTGTCCAGGATGGCGCGCTTGGCCTCGCCGGGCTCGGGCAGCGGCACGTGGTACACGGCGTCCGGCCCATCCAGCATCCAGGCGATGACGGAGTCTTCACCCTCGTAGATCGGGCTCGGCGCGCCCTCGCCGCGCATCACGCGGTCCACGGCCTCGACGGCCAGCTTGCCGGCATGGGCCGGGGCAAAAGCCTTCCAGGAGGAGATTTCGCCCTTGCGGGACTGGCGGGTGGTGAAGGAGACATGCACCGCCTGCTGCACCGCCTGGTAGATGACGTCCTGCTTCAGCCTCAGCAGGGTGCCGATGCCAGCGGCCTGGGCGGGGCAGAGATGGGCAATATGGTCGATCTTGTGCTTGTGCAGGCAGATCGCCTTCAC
>DATIWS010000053.1:0-10172 GCA_035519275.1 Acidocella sp.
GCAGCCGCCGGTCAAGGTCGAGGTCATTGCCACTGACTGGCAGTGGGTGTTCGTCTATCCTGACGAGAACATCGCCACCATCGACGATCTGGTGGTTCCCGCCGGCCGCCGCGTTCAGCTGACGATGACCGCCACCGAGGCGATGAACGGCTTCTACATCCCGCAGGTCGCCCCGATGGTCGACGCCATGCCGGCGATGATCAGCAAGGACGCGTTCGAGATCGACCATCCGGCCGAGTTCACCGGCTTCTCCACCGATTTCTCGGGCGCCGGCTTCTCCTGGATGCAGTTCAAGACCCGCGTCGTGGCCCAGGCCGATTACGACGCTTGGGTTAAGAGCGTGCAGGCGAGCCCAAACCAGCTCACCTACGACGTTTTCACCCAGAAGATCGCCCAGCCGCAGGTGAATTATGGCGCCACGCCGTCCTATTTCTCCGCCCCCAACGCTGGCAGCATTTTCGGCATGGTCGTGATGGACGCGATGAACGGCAAGACCTACCCGGTCCCCGACTCGCTGACCAAGAGCGTCGCCTCCAACGAAGGCGAGGCCCCGGCCTCCCCCGCCGCGCATTAAGGAAGGATCTATACCGTGCAAGTTGCTGTCGACGGCCCCTGGTCGCCCCTGCTGGGGCGCTTGACCCTGGATGCCATCCCCTACACCAACCCCATCCTCATCTTCACCTTCATCATCGCCGCCACCGCCGGCCTCGTGACTGTCGGCAGCGTGCTGTACTTCCGCAAGGTGGGCTATATCTGGCGCGAGTGGCTGTGCTCCGTCGATCATAAGCGCATCGGCGTGATGTACATGATCCTCGGCCTGGTGATGCTGTTCCGCGGCTTCATCGACGGCGTGATGATGCGTACCCAGCAGGCCATCGCCATCGGCCCCAACAGCCCCGGCTACCTGGGTGCCGCGCATGGCTACCTGCCGCCGTACCATTTCGACCAGGTCTACTCGGCGCATGGCACGCTGATGCTGATCTTCGCCGCCACCCCGCTGCTCACCGGCCTCGGCAACATCATCGTGCCGCTGCAGATCGGCGCGCGCGACATGGCCTTCCCCTACCTCAACGCGGTGAGCCTGTGGCTGACCGTGTCCGGTGCGCTGCTGTGCATGATCTCGCTGTTCGTCGGCGAGTTCTCCAACGCCACCTGGGTCGGCCTGATGCCGTTCTCCGAGCTGCCGTCCAACCCGGGCGTGGGCGTTGATTACTGGATGTGGGCACTGCAGGTCTCCTCGATCGGCACCACCTTCAACGCCATCAACATCATCGCCACCATCGTGAAGATGCGCGCTCCCGGCATGGGCTGGTTCCGCGTGCCCGTCTTCACCTGGGTGTCGATGGCCACGTCCATCATCGGCCTGACCGCCTTCCCCGTGCTCACCGCGGCGCTGTGCATGCTGGGTCTCGACCGCTACCTCGGCACGCACTTCTTCACCGCCGGCATGGGCGGCAACTACATGCTCTACATCAACCTGTTCTGGACCTGGGGTCACCCGGAAGTGTACTTCCTGGTGCTGCCGGCCTTCGGCCTGATCTCGGAGATCGTCTCGACCTTCTCCAACAAGTCGCTGTTCGGCTATCCGACCATGATCGCCGCCTCGATGGGCATCGCCGGCGTTGGCTGGGTTGTGTGGGCGCACCACTTCTTCACCATGGGCATGGGGCCGGACCTGATCGGCTTCTTCTCCGCCGCCACCATGATCGTGGGCATCCCGACGGGCGTGAAGGCCTTCAACTGGCTGTTCACCATGTTCCGCGGGCGCATCACCTTCACCACCCCGATGCTGTGGGCCGTCACCGCCATCCTGCTGCTGCTGCTCGGCGGCCTCACGGGCATGATGCTCTCCGCCTCTGTGGTGGACTACACGGTGCATGACTCCGTGTTCGTGGTTGCGCACTTCCACTGCATGGTGCTTGTCATCGGCGCCGGCATCTTCGCCGCCGTCACCTACTGGTGGCCGAAAATCTTCGGCTTCAAGCTGAACGAGACGCTGGGCCAGTGGTTCTTCTGGACCTTCGTGGCGGGCAGCCTGATGGTGTTCATCCCGATGTTCCAGGCCGGGCTGGATGGCGAGACCCGCCGTCTGGACTACCTGTTCGACACGTCGCTGCGTCCGCTGATGCTGCTCGAGGAACTCGGGATCGGGATTTACTTCATCTCGGTGTTCTTCTTCCTGGCCATGATCGTCGTCTCGCTCATCAAGCGCGAGCCGGCCGGGCAGGACGCCTGGGGCACCGGGCGCTCGCTGGAGTGGCTGACCCAGACGCCGGTGCCGTTCTACAACTTCGCGGTCACCCCGCAGGTGCACGCGCTGGATGAGCTCTCCTGGCGCAAGGCGAACGGCCTGGAGAAAGCCCAGCCGAGCACCTACGTGCCCATCCACATGCCGAGCAGCTCCGGCCTGCCCTTCGTCATCGGCATGCTGAGCTTCGTCTGCACCTTCGCCCTGGTGTGGCGCGTCTGGTGGCTGGCTGGGGTGTCCCTGCTCGCGGTGATCCTGCTGGTGATCATCCGCTCCTTCGACAAGAACGAGGGCTACGTGCTCTCCGCCCAGACCATCGAGGAGATGGAGCGCAAGCTCAACACGGTCAGCGTGGTTGCTGAACAATCCAAGGTCCTGCCGGTTGGCGGGCATGCGGAGGCACATTAATGGCTAGCATCACCAAAGCCGGCGCCGACACGGTGCTGTGGAACCCGGGCGCTGACGCGCACGACAACATCTCGGCCCGCACCTACGGGTTCTGGCTCTACTTGCTGAGCGACGCGCTTATCATCGCGGCGATCTTCGCCACCTACGCGGTGCTGGATAGCCCGATGAACGCCGCCGGCGGCCCGCTGGGCAGCCAGTTCCTCAGCGCCAGCAAGGGCATGCTCCAGACGTTCATCGTGCTGGGCAGCGTGCTCTGCTACAGCCTCGCCACTGTCGCGCTCAAGCGCGGCAGCAAGGCGGGGGTGTGCCTCGGCATGATTGGCGCCGTGCTGCTGGCGGTCGTGTTCCTTGGGCTCGGGTTCGGTGACCTCGCAGCACTCAGCGCCGCGGGCGACGGCTTCGCGCGCAGCGGCTACCTCTCCTGCTTCTTCACTCTCATCGTCACCCACGCCCTGCACATGGGCTTCGGCATCCTGTGGATGCTGGTGATGCTGGTGCAGGTCGGGGTATTCGGCTTCACTGAGAACGTCGTGGCGCGGCTGCTGAACCTGCGCATGTTCTGGCAGTTCCAGGCCTCGGTCTGGGTTGTCGTCTACATCTACGTCTACCTGTTCGGAGGTGCCCACTAATGGCCGCTCACAACGACCCGCTCGCGCATCCCGAGGTCCGTCAGGGCTCGGTCCTGCGCTACATCGCCGGTTTCGTGACCTCGGGTGCGGCGATGTACTTCGCCTATGTCCAGGCCATGGGTCACCATCCCGTGGTGGAGCTGCTGGAGATCCTGGGCGGCGCGCTGCTGTTCAGCCTGATCACCCAGGCAGCGCTGTTCTTCGGCCTGGATGCCTCCCGCGCCCAGATCTGGAAGAGCATCTCCCTGATCCTCACAGTGCCGCTGTTCCTGGTGATTATCGGCATCACGGTGTGGGCGTTCGCCTCGCTTTACGGCCGCACCATGCCGGACCCGGCCATCATGAACTCGATGTCGATGTAACCTGTTTTCGCCCTGGCGGACTTAGAAACGCGGCCCCGCAAAGGGCCGCGTTTTTTATTGCCCGTGCCTCAGGTGCTGGCGCTGCCGTCCTGCGCGGCAGCCTTCTGGGCAAGACGCTGGGTGATGGCCGGGAGATGCTGGGCGATGAGCTGGCTCGCCTGCTGCGGGTCGATGCCGAGCTTCGCCGCCACCGCCTGCACTGCCGGCAGGCCCAGCACCTGCTGCACCGTATCGGCATCGATGGGCAGGCCCTGCCCGCTGGTCCAGGAGGCGATATGCGCCCCGAGCCCGCTCTGCTCGAACTGCGCCGCCAGCCCACCCAGGCCGCTTACGCCCTGCTCTTCCAGGCTCTGCATCAACGGCCCGGCCAGTTGCGCGGCCTCGCCCCTCAGGGCGTTGTGGACGAGATTGGAAATGCTGTCGAAAAGGCCCATGGTAACAACTCCGTTGTTTGGGGCCGCCACTCTACACGCAAACCCCGGCATGTACCGAATTCAAAATAATTTCACGTTCGCCAGAAGGTCATCAGCAGCCCGCCGGCCAGAATCAGCCCGCCCCCGACAAGTATCGGCGGGCTCGGCCGCATGCCGAACGCGAACAGATTGATGAGCTGCGCCACGACGAAAAACAGCGAGACATACACGCCGAGCAGCCGCCCGAAATCCCAGGGCGGCAGGTTCACGGTCACACCATAGGTGAAAAGCACCAGCGCCGCGGCGCCGAACAGGCCGAGGCGGACAAGCGGCACGGCCTGGGAATGCAGCGCTGTGCGGGCCAGCGCATCTCCCCCGGCTTCCAGCGTGGCGGCGAGAGCGAGCAGCAGCAGAATCGCGAAGTTGTTCACGCCCGTCACAGCAGCTCGGCGAACACCTTGCCGTCACGTTCGGTGACCGCGATGGTCTTCAAATCCGCCGGGGGTTTGCCCATGGCCAGCACCTTGTGGCTCCAGCCCGGCATCTCCGCGCCCATTACGGAATTGACCCAGTCCAAGTTCTTGCCGGAGCAGATCTCGAACCTGGAGCCGTGGAACGGGCAGGTGATGGCGCCGCCGCTGATCTTTCCCCGCGCCAAAGAGAGCCCCATATGCGGGCACTTGTTCTCGAACGCGTACACAGTACCGTTCACCCGGGTGATCGCCACGTTATGCCCGCCAGCGCTGGAGACATGCACAATGCCCTCGATAATCGCGGCGGAACTGGCGAGTTCAAATTTATTCATCTCTGTCGCTCCTTCGTTATGAGGCAAGCGGCGCGAGAATGCCCTGGAAATTCCAGTTCGGATATGAAATAATTACGCCATCCTTTTAACAATTCTTCAGATACTGGATGAAGCCCGATTTTTCAGCAACCTTGTCGTAGAGCGCCTGCGCCGTCTTGTTGGTCTCATGTGTCAGCCAGTACACGCGGCTGGCCTTCTTCTCCTGCGCCTTGGCGTACACGGCCTCGATGAGCGCGCGGCCCACGCCCCTGCCCCGCGCCGGCGGCGCGGTGAACAGATCCTCCAGGTAGCACACATCGTCCAGGCACCAGGTGTTGCGGTGGAAGATGTAATGCACCAACCCCAGCAGCACGCCATCGGCCTCCGCCACCAGCGCATGCACCGGCTCGGCGGGGTCGAAGAAGCGGCTCCAGGTCTTCTCGGTAATCTCCGGCGCCAGATCAGGCACCTTGTAGAACTCCAGATACCCCTGCCACAGCACCGCCCATTGCGCGCGGTCCTCGGGGCGGATGTCACGAACCAGCATCATACTTCTCCGTAAACGCAGTCCCCTGTGATGGTAAAATCGTTAGTTACCATCACAGGGCGCGCATGGGGTTATGAAATCCGCGCCAGCGCCGCTTCCAGCCGTTTCACCTCGCCAGCAAAACTCTGCTCACGCTCCCGGTGCTCCTCGAGGATGTCCTCCGGCGCGCGGGCGCAGAAATCGGCGTTGGCGAGCTTTGAGGTCACTTTCGCCAGCTCCGCCTGGGCCTTGGCCAGGGCATTGGCCAGGCGCTTGCGCTCGGCCTCCAGGTCGATCAGCCCTTCCAGCGGGAGGATGATCGTCGCCTCGCCGAGCACGGCCTGGGCCGCGTTCTTCGGCGCCGGGCCCGCGAGCGCCCCGATCTCCGAGGCGCGGGCCATGCGGGACACCGCCTCGAACCACGACTCGGCCCGAGCCAGGGTGGCAGGCGCGGCGTCCTGCAGCAGCACGGGGGATTTCAGGCTTGGCGGCACGTTCATCTCGGCGCGCACAGTGCGGATCTCGGAGATCAGCCCGATCACCCAGTTCACCTCCGCCGCCGCTTCCTCCACGCCGTCCACGGAGACGGGCTGCGGCCAGGGCGCGTTGATCAGCGAGCATTCCGGCCCGTAGCCGAAATAATCCCACAGCTCCTCGGTCACGTACGGGATCAGCGGATGCATCAGCCGCAGCAGGATGCCAAGCACGTAAGCCGCGGTGTCGCGGATTTCAGCCGCATCCTCCGAGGCGAAGCCGGGCTTGGCGAATTCGATGAACCAATCGCACACATCGCCCCAGGCGAAGCGGTAGCAGGCGGCGGCGTAATCGTTCGGGCGGAAGGCATCGAGCGCCGAGGTCGCGGCGGTGATCGCCTCGTTCGCAGCACCGAGAATCCACCGGCAGAGCGGCAGCTTCGCCTCTTCCGGCCTGAACGCCGGATTCGGCTTCACCCCGTTCATCTCCAGGAAGCGCGCGGCGTTCCAGATCTTGGTGATGAAGGCGCGGTTATTCTCGACGATCTTCTGCCCAAGCTTCACGTCCCGCCCCTGGCCCGCGGCGGCAGCCACGGAGTAGCGCAGGGCGTCGGCACCGTAGGCGTCGATCAGTGTCAGCGGGTCCAGGACATTGCCCTTGGACTTGGACATTTTCTGCCCCTTTTCGTCCCGCACCAGGCCGTGGATGTACACAGTGCGGAAGGGGACATCGCCCATGAAGTGCATGCCCATCATGATCATCCTGGCGACCCAGAAGAAGATGATGTCGAAGCCCGTCACCAGCACGTCGGTCGGGTAGTATTTCGCCAGCTCCGGGGTCTTTTCCGGCCAGCCGAGGGTTGAGAACGGCCACAGGGCCGAGCTGAACCAAGTGTCCAGCACGTCCTCGTCCTGGGTGAGTTTCACGCCCTCACCCGCCTGGGCCTGCGCCTCGGCCTCGGTGCGCGCCACGTAAACCTTGCCGCTCTCATCGTACCAGGCCGGGATGCGGTGCCCCCACCAGAGCTGCCGCGAGATGCACCAGGGTTGGATGTCGCGCATCCAGGCGAAGAAGGTGTTCTCCCATTGCTGCGGCACGAACTTGATATCGCCGTTTTCCACGGCCTTGATGGCCGGCTGCGCCAGCACCCAGGCGTTGCAGTACCATTGGGTGGTCAGCAGCGGCTCGATCACCGAGCCCGAGCGGTCGCCATGCGGCACGGTGTGCGGGTGCGGCTTAACCTCCACCAGCAGCTCTCGCGCCTCCAACTCCGCCACGATCTCCTTGCGCGCCACAAAGCGGTCCTTGCCCTCCAGCCCCCGCACGAAGTCCGGCAGTTCGCCGAGTTCGGCCAGCGTCACCTTGCCCTGCTTGTCGAGCATCGAGGGCATGGGCAGGCCATGGCGCTTGCCGACCTCGAAATCGTTAAAGTCATGCGCCGGGGTGATCTTCACAGCGCCCGTGCCCTTCTCCGGGTCGGCGTATTCATCCGCGATGATGGGGATGCGCCGCTCCGTCAGCGGCAGAACCACATGCCGGCCGATCAGGTGCTTGAACTTCTCGTTCTCGGGATGCACGGCCACGGCGGTATCCGCCAGCATCGTCTCGGGCCGGGTGGTGGCAACGATGATCTCCTCGCCACCGTCCACGGGGTAGCGGATGTGCCACATATGCCCCTTGGTCTCACGGCTCTCCACCTCAAGGTCGGAGATCGCGGTTCCCAGCACTGTGTCCCAGTTCACCAGGCGCTTGTCCTGGTAGATCAACCCCTGCTCGAACAGCGTGCAAAACACTTCGCGCACCGCGTCGGAGAGCCCGTCATCCATGGTGAAGCGCTCGCGCGCCCAGTCCGGCGAGGCGCCAAGGCGGCGCAACTGGCTGGTGATGGTGCCGCCGGATTCGGCCTTCCACTGCCACACGCGGGAAAGGAACGTCTCGCGCCCAAGCTGCTTACGGCTCACCCCTTCCTTATCCAGCAGCCGCTCCACCACCATCTGCGTGGCGATGCCGGCATGGTCGGTGCCCGGCTGCCACAGCACGTCGCGCCCCTGCATGCGGCGGAAGCGGACGAAGATGTCCTGCAACGTCATGGTCAGCGCATGGCCCACATGCAGGCTGCCCGTCACGTTCGGCGGCGGGATCATGATTGTGTAGGGCTTGGCGCCGCTCTCGGGGTGCGCGGCGAAGGCGCCAGACTGTTCCCAACCGCGATAAAGCCGCGCCTCAACCGAGGCCGGCTCAAAAGTCTTTTCCAGTGTCGTCAAGGCAAACTCCGGCGCCGCCCGGGCGGCGCACGCATAAACGGTTGTCGTGCCGCCCGGCGCAAGCCGCGCGGCACGGGTGGCAGATTACATACGGTCGATGACGCGGCCAATCTCGGCGCGCACCACGCGCTCGACGAGGCTCGGCAGGTGCGAGTCCAGCCAGGACTTCAGCACCGGCTTGATTTCCTCGCGCACCAGGTCCTCGATGGTCACACCCGGGCGGCCGATCCCCACGGCGCGCTCCGCACTGACGCTACGCACCAGGGATCCCACCTTGCTGGCGATTTCCTGGGCCGCGGACTCGCTCACCAGACCTTGGGGAGACTGAACCTGATCATCCATAGTAATTTCCTTCGCGGGCTGAACTTGAGAGTAGGCTGAGGCCCCAACCTCCATCAGCGTGGCCGGCACATACTGCTCGCCACCAGCTTGGCCGCTCACGCCCTGGCTGTCCAGGGTCGGCTCGGAGGTGAAATGGGTGGAAATGCGCCCTTCCGCCGCCGCAGCGGCCCCAGGCGGGACCTCCGTGGCGCTCGAAACATCCGCATTCGGCATGGTCAGAGGGGTGTCCAGCAACAGGACTTCGTCTTCCGCCTCATCGCGCGGCCGGGAGGCGCGTTCATTCTCCTCCTCGGTCAGGATCCGGCGGATCGAGGCCAGGATCTCCTCCATGGACGGTTCCACCGCGCTGGCAGGGCCTGATTTGTTGGAAATGCCGTTACCTTCGCTCATTGTCTCATCCTTCTAGAGCGATTTCACCGGAAGTGAAACTACTTTAATTTATGGTTCGCAATCAACGTCATCAATTTACCGGGAGCCCCCTGAATCCGGAAAAGCCGACACAACTCGCTCAAGGCCCATCCGCGGGCGCCGGAGCCGGGCTGGCCGCCAGCAAGGCTCCGTTCGGCGTCAAGCCCGCCGCCTGATCCGCAGCCTCTCCAGTACCGAAGCCAGCGTACTTCACGGCGTCATAGTACTTCAGGTCGTCATATTCATTCACCGGCAAGTTCAGATCCCGCGCCGTAAGCCGCCCGGCCGCCGCGGCCACGCTGTATGTATTGTTTACCAACGTAGCGATATTCTGGACCTGTTGCACCTGTGCGTTCAACACCAATTGTTGGGCGTTCAGCACGTCGAGCGTGGTGCGCGTGCCAACCAGTTGTTCACGCTCCGTGCCATCAAGGGCGATGGCATCTGCCTTGATCGCGGCATTGGTTTGGACGATGGCGGCACGGGTGGAGATGACCGTCTCCCAGGCCTGCCCCGCCTGCTGGTAGGCGGTGCGCTGCGCGTCCAGAATGGCGCCGAAGCTCTGCTGTTCCTTGGCCCGGGCCGCGCGGATGGCGGCATATTCCTGCCCGCCCTGATAGAGCGGCACCGTGAGCTGCGCGCTGACGGAGCCCCCATTGGCCTTGACGCCGATGCCCGACGAGCCCTGCTGGTTGTACGCCGTCGCCTGAAAATCGATCTGCGGCATCAGCGCCGAGAACGCCACATTCACCGCGTCCTTGTTCGCGGCGTCGGTGAATTCCGCAGCGATAACGTTGGGGTTGTTGGCCAGCGCCGCCTTGGCCGCCTCGTCCTTGGACTTCACTGGCAACAGCAGCGGCTGCGGCGGGGCCAAGTTATCGGCCGGGTAGTCGCCAACCAGCTGGCGGAAATTCTCCCGCGCGATCTGCAGATTGCCCTGCGCCACCTCGACCTGCTCCTTGGCCTGGGCCAGCGAGGCTTGAGCCTGCGCCACCGAGGTGAGCGTGATCTCGCCGACATTGAACTGCTTCTGTGTGTCCTGCAGCTGCTGCAGCAGCACCTGCGCGTTGCTCTCCTGCAGCTTCAGCAGCCGCTCATCGGTAACTACGGCGACATAGGCGTTGACGACGTTGAGGAACACAGTCTGCTCGGTGGCGAGCAGCTGCGCCCGGCCCGCGAACACCTGGTTCTTCGCCTCGCGCAGAGACGCAATGGTCTTGCCGCCCTTGTAGATGGGCTGGTCCAGCGTCACCTGGCTGTCAAGCGTGTTGCGGTTCTCGCCGTACCTGGTGGAGCCGTTGCCTCCACCACCCT
>DATIWS010000054.1:0-3548 GCA_035519275.1 Acidocella sp.
GCCGAAGATGCGCCGGGGCCGCGTCGCCGCCACCTGCTTCGTGGCCTTTGTGCCGCAGGGGCCGCGCGATGCCGAAGGGCATGCTGCCGCCACGGCCCGCGCCCGCGCCATGCTGGACGACATCGCCGCGATGGCCCCGGCTGATGGTTCGGGCGGCATGCTCGCCACCACGGCGGACGCGATCGAGGCCGCCTTCGCGGCAGGCAAGCCGGGCATCATCCCGGTCATCGAGAACGGCTACGCCGTGGGCATGGAACTTGCCAATCTCGACGAGTTCGCCGCGCGCGGGGTGCGTTACATTACCCTCACCCATAATGGCCACAACGCCATCGCCGATGCCGCCATTCCGCTGCCCAGCCTCGACGATCCGCCGGCGCTCTATGGCGGGCTCTCGGATTTCGGGCAGTCGGTGGTGGACCGGATGAACGAATTGGGCATTTTGGTGGACATCTCCCACACCGCCAAGACCACCATGCTGCAGGCCCTTGAGCGCTCGCGCGTGCCGGTATTCGCCTCGCATTCCTGCGTGCGCGCGCTCTGCGACCACAAGCGCAACCTGGACGACGAGCAGCTCGACGCGCTGGGCGCCACGGGCGGGCTGATCCAGATCACCATCGTCTCGTCCTTCCTGCGGCCCAAGGCCCGCACCGGCGATGTGTCGGTGGCCGACATCGCCAACCATGTGGATTACGTGGTGAAGCGCATCGGCATCGACCATGTCGGCATCGGCACGGATTTCGACGGCGGCGGCGAGGTGCGCGATTTCCGCAATGCCGCGCAGGCCCCGGCGCTCACCGCCGAGCTGGCAAGGCGCGGCTATGGCCGGGAAGAGCTGCAAAAAATCTGGGGCGGCAATTTCCTGCGCCTGTTGCGTCAGGCCGAGGCGTTCGCCGTCCTCTAGTCCTGCTTGGCCTTCCGCCGGGTGACGAGGCTCTCGACCATCACGCTGGTAACCGCGGCGGCGACATCGGCCAGCGGGCTGCGCTCGCGCCGCCGTCGTCGCCCAAGGAGCAGGCTGCCGCCGAGGCTGACAACAAGGGCAAACAGCAGCAGCGACCCGCCAGTGATGGTGGCCGCGGCGGCATCGCCGAAATGCTGGGCGAGCCAGATGCAGAGCCCGGCCACAAGGAACCCCAGCCCCGCGAGGACGAGGCAGAGCGCCACGGTGGCGAGGGCACCCCAAAGGGCGGCGTGTTTGGCCATCCGGCCGGCGTAGCGGGCGAAGGGCATGCTCAGTGGCGGCGCAGCAGCCGTGCGGCGAGCAGCCCGATGCCGAAGGCGACGGCGACGCTCGTGATCGGCCGGGCGGTGACCTGATGCTCCAGCCTGCACAAGGCGTCCTTGCCCGAGTCCTTAAACTTGCCCGCCAGCTCTTCCAGGTCCTCCTCCACTGAGCCGATTCGCGAGGACAGCCCGGCGTTGTTCAGATAGGCGGTGACGCGGTCCAGCGCGGCCTGGGCGTTTTCGCTCAGCCGCTCGCGGGCACCGGCCATTTCGGCCCGGATATGCTCGAATTCCTGTTTCAAATACTCGATATCGATACGGTGTTCCGGCTTGGTCTGCGGCTCGCTCATGCTCCAGTCTCCTGCGACAAGATTGGCGTCTGCCAGCACTATAAGCATTTCGGCGCCGTTACGCTATCATTGCACATCTCATGGGGGTGCTCTTGCATGCAAAGTTGGATGAGGCTGTTCGGGGTTGTGGCGATGCTTGCGGGCGGTATCCTCGCCTTCCCGGCGGCGCAGGCGCAAACCTGGCCTTTCGCCGGCACGCCGCACTCGCTTGCCCCGCTGGTTTCCGCGGTGGCGCCGAGCGTGGTCGGTATCGCGGTCACCGAGGCTTCTGGCCAGGCGGCGAAGGCCCCGGCCACTTCGGGCGGGGCGCATCAGCCGCAGCTTTCCGAGGCGGCGGGCTCGGGCTTCATCATCAGCCCAAACGGAATGATCGTCACCAACGACCATGTCATCGCCGGGGCGGAGCACATTACCGTGACGCTGGATGATGGCACGCATTACACCGCGCGGCTGGTCGGCGCGGATGACCTGACGGACATTGCAGTCATTAAAATCTCGTCATCATCGCGGTTGCACCCGGCCCGCTGGGGGGATTCCGCCAAGGTGCGCGTGGGGGATTGGGCGTTGGCCGCGGGCAACCCCTTCGCGCTGGGCAATTCCTTCACCCTCGGCATTGTCTCCGCCGAGGGGCGGGATGTCGGCGACGGCCCGTTCACGCATTTCCTGCAGCTCGACGCGCCGATCAATCCGGGTAACTCCGGCGGTCCGTCCTTTGACATGGCGGGCGAGGTGATCGGCATTAATTCAGCAATCGTCTCGCCTTCCGGCGGGTCGGTCGGGGTTGCCTTCGCCATTCCGAGCAACGCCGCGGCGCCGATCGTGGCGATGCTGATCGCCCATGGCGCGGTGGAGCGCGGCTGGCTCGGCGTTTCGGTGGCGGATGCGCCGGGCGGCGCGGCCGGTGCGCTGATTACCGCCATTGAGCCGAGCGGCCCGGCAGATAATGCGGGACTGACGCCGGGAGATGTGATAATCTTAGTTAACAATGACGTCATTTCGGATTCTTCGGGGCTGACGCGCGCCATTGCGTCCATGCCGCCGGGCAGTAAGGTAATGCTCGGGGTGAACAGGAATGGTCACGTTTCCCATTTGCAGGTCGTGGTCGGCCGCCGGCCGGCCCAGCTAGGGGAATAAAAATGCGCATACTTGTCGTTGAAGACGACAAAGACGTAGCCGGTTTCGTTGTTAAGGGCCTGCGCGAAGCCGGTCACGCGGTGGAATATGCTGATAATGGCCGCGATGGGTTGTTCCTCGCGGCGTCGGAGAATTTTGACGCGATCATCCTCGATCGCATGCTGCCGGGAGGGATCGACGGTCTTCGCCTGCTTGAAACATTGCGGGCGCAGGACAATACCACTCCCGTTGTGTTCTTGTCGGCGCTGACCCAGGTGGATGACCGGGTGCGCGGGCTGAAGGCCGGCGGCGATGACTACCTGACCAAGCCCTTCGCCTTCGCCGAGCTGCTGGCCCGGGTGGAGGCCCTGGCCCGGCGCGGCAAGGGCGACGGTCCGGCGACGCGCCTCCTGGTGGGCGACCTGGAGATGGATCTGCTGTCGCGCAGCGTGCGCCGCGGGACGCAGAAGATCGACCTGCAGCCGCGCGAGTTCCGCCTGCTGGAATATCTGATGCGCCATGCCGGTCAGGTGGTGACGCGCACCATGCTCTTGGAAAGCGTCTGGGAATATCATTTCGATCCCCAGACCAATGTGATTGACGTTCATATCTCGCGCCTGCGGGCCAAGATCGACAAGGGCTTCGACACGCCCTTGCTGCACACCATCCGCGGCGCGGGCTATATGATACGGGCGCGATGAGCGCCGGCCGGGGGATTAAATGACCCGGGCCAATTACCGCCTGCTTCACACCCAGGCCTTCCGCATTGTGCTGGTCTATGTGCTGCTGTTCGCCTTTTCGGTGAGCGCGCTGCTATTCTTCACCTATTGGAACACCCGCCGCACCCTGGATGCCCAGACC
>DATIWS010000055.1:0-18211 GCA_035519275.1 Acidocella sp.
TGATACCATAGGCTGAGGTCCAGGGCAGCGCACCATCATGGATTGCCGTCAGCCCCTCAAGAAACACCTTGAGTGCATCTGAAAGAAACTCATAAGCCAGATACATGTTGGCGAAAGCCGTGTCGCCACCGCCAGAAATCGGCAGCTCCGGCACGCGTAGCAGAGAGCCCCAAAGCGGCTGCTCATCACAGGTCACGTCAGCATGCCAAGCCTCGCCAGCGGTGAAACGCGATGCGGCATCCGTGCGCCAAGCCAGCACGTCGTGATCGACCTTCTGCTCCGGTGTTGCCTGCTTGGCCGCCAGCTTATGCTGGTGCAACTGGCCAAAGCGCCGGGCAAACGCCTTGTGCTGCTCAGGCGTGAGGGGCTGGTCTCGAAACACAATGGCAAGATTCTCGCCCAGCGCGCGGCGGATTTCCGCCAGCTGCTCATCGCTCACCCCATTGGCGAGATTGACACCGCCAATCTCCGCACCAAGTGCGGGCGAGAGACGCTTGACGGTAATCGCTTCATACGGTGCCAGATTGCGGCCGTTCCAGGCAACCAACGCCCGCTTTGCCGATTGATCAAAGCCGATGCTCATGATGTCTCCTGTATTTTGCACGCTCTAATATCTCAGAATTTTCCTGTGAGAGTTATGCCCGCGCTGATCGGATCGCCGACAAGGGCATAGATCATGTTGTATGTCGGGAAGGAGGAGCTGGTGGAGGCGCCGCGATAGAGGTAGTACTTGGTGTTGGAAACATTGTGCACCCACCCGGAGAGATCCCAGCGTCCATTGTCGGACCTCACACCGAAGTTGACGTTGCCCAGCGCATAGCCCGGTACCCAGCCATATTTGGAGTCCTCCATGCCGGAGTAGAACCCCGTCTTGAGCAACACGTTGCCACCAAAATACGCAACAAGATTGCGGCCATGGATGGGAGGCAGTGGCTGGTCGTATTCACCGCCGATCGAGCCGCTCCATTTCGAGTTGCCTGCCAACGGCCGGCCAGTGAGATTGCACGAGCTACCGGTGTTGGATTGCTCAATAGAGCATGGGCCATTATGGAAGGATTCATAATAGGCTTCATCATAGGTGGCAGCGGCGAAGAGGCTGAGATTATCGGTGACCAGGGCACGCGAATCAACCTCAAAACCACGTGAACGGACTTTGGGAACCGAGGCGATAGAGGTGTAGGTGAGCGAACCGGTCGAGCCGATCACCGTACCCTGGTAATCTGAATCCTCATCCCAGAAGGCATCGCCATCCAGGATAAGGCGGTTGTGGAGGAGTGTCGTTTTAATACCGATCTCAAAATTATTATCGGTCTCTGGCGCCACCTGCTTAGGCAGAGAGACTGCATTAGCTGTGTAGAGCAGGTTGATGCCTGCCGATTTCGCGCCATGTGAAAAGGTGGCATAGGTGAGAATATCGGAGGACGGCTTGTAAGAGAGGGTGACGAGTCCCGCTGGCAGCGCGTTCGCCGTGCCCACGCCATAATGCAGATAGGGCGAGATGGAATTGCGGATGGCATGCACCGTCGCGTTGGAACTGGCCGCACCGCCCTCCTGGATCTGGTTGAGGTCGGCGGTTTTTGCCTCATAGGTTTCGCGCACGCCGGTGGTCAGGTCAACCTGCGGAGTGAGGTGCCACACCGCCTGACCATAGGCGGCGTAACTGCGCGTGTCGTACACGCCTGTGGCCGCCTGCGAGAAGCCGTTGGTGGCCAGGGTATACAGCGTGTTCGCCCCGGTGCCTGGCGCAGCGCCCGAGAGCAGCGTGCCTGCTGCTGAACCGAACGATTGCAGCAGCTCGTCATTGATGGATTGGTAGAAGAAGTAGAGCCCGCCTGTGTAGTCGACGATCTTACCCAGCGGCGACGTCAGGCGCAACTCCTGGCTGTACTGGCGCTGGTAGTCGGTCATGTTCGAGGCGGTGAGCGCCGGCAGGGCGGTGGCGTCGAGGTCGTTATGCGGGTACCAGTTCCAGTAACGGAAACCGGAGATCGAGGAGATCGTGTAGCCCGATAGGTTGTAATCGGCGATCAGCGTCGCGCCGCCGGTTTCCATGTCGTAATAGACTGGACTGTCCACATCCGTCTCGCGCTTGAAGGCGCTCTTATAGGGCACCTTGTAGCCCAGCAGACCATCAAGATAATTGATGTTCTTGGCGTTAGGGATCGCAGCACCATTGGCATAGTTGGAGGCATAGCCGATGGGCAAATATACGCAGCAATTGGAATGCTGGTGGGCGTAGTCGTAAATGGCGCGGATCGTGAGATTGGGTGTCGCATTGTAGAGCAGCTGGGCGCGGATGCCCTTGTCGTTCTGGTTGGAATAATGCTCGTTGCTGGTGGTGCTGGCGACATAGCCGTCATGCTGCGTGCCCTGCAGCGCCAGGCTGAATGCCAGCTTATCGCTGCCGAACACGGAGCTGGTGACGCGCGCGCCAAGCTGCGCGTAATGCTCCGTGCCGAAGGAAGCCGTGTAATCTGCCTCCGGCGTGAAGCTGGGTAGGCGGGTGCGGATGTTGATGGCGCCGGCCACCGTGTTCTTGCCGAACAGCGTGCCCTGCGGGCCTCGCAGTACCTCGATACTGTCGATCTCGGGCAAATCGAACACGGCCTGCGCCGGGCGGGCAAGCAGCACGCCATCGAGATATGTGCCGACACCGCCTTCAAGACCGTCATTGGCGAGGTTGGGCACGCTTCCCAGGCCACGGATATTGATTGCAGTGTTGCGCGGGTTGAACGCCTCGATGGTGAGGCTCGGCACGAGTTGCTGAATCTTCGTTAGGTTGGAGGAGCCGAGATTCTTGATCTGGTTGCGGTCCACCACGGTAATCGCCACCGGCACGGATTGTACCTTCTCCACGCGATGGCGGGCGGTGACGACCACGGATTTGAGTTCGGGCGTGCTGCTGGCAGAGGCCGGCGGCACGGGCGGTGGTGGCGGCGGCGACTGGCTGCTTTGTGCCAGCGCCGGCAACGCCCCACCCAAAGCAAGCAAAGAGCCACTAGCCAACAGCAAAAATTTCCGATCAAAAAACATGAAGCATTCCTGTAAAGATTTGGTCGGCTGCACCGCTTCCGCATCGAGGAAGCTTAAAAAATCGTCGTGTGCCACCAAGTTGAAAACGAAGTTATGAAGTTAGATCCTAGGTCTGACTGATCTGTTCCACCGCCTGGAGGTGTTGCTGAACATGTTGCCCAAGACACAGTTCCCTGATGCGTAGAAAGGTGACCGCCGCCAGACAACTTCCCGCCGCTGAACAAGCCAGACCAAAACTCAGCGAAGAATGGTCGGCGATTTTTCCAATCACCCAGGGCGCCGGTGCCTGCCCGATCAGATTGTTTGTGATCGCAGCGCAGGAGAACGCGACACCATGTGCGGCAGGGCGCAGCCTCTCGGCAAAAATGGCGCTGCCAGGGCCAATCGCCGCGCCGCCGGTAAAAACGCCCAGAGCAATTAGCACAAGCTGCGGCAATCCTGTGGGCAGGCTGAAACCAACCGCAAAGGCTATGCCTGTCGTGGCACAGAATAAAGTCGCGGCAATTGCCCGTCCGCCGTTCCACTGGCGCGCTACACGGTCAGCGATATTGCTGCATACCAGCATGCCCAGCACCGCGAGCAGAACCAGAGCGGCGGCCCTCTTTGCAGAAGCCACAGAAGCCAGCCCGTAGACCGATTGCAGCCAGCTGGGCGCCCAAGCAAGAAAACCCGCGAATGTAAAGAACTGCAACCCGCCCGCCAGCATCAGCAGCGGAATGGGGCGCGTGATCAGGACTTCCCGCAGAAATGGCAAGATGGTTCCGAGCCGGAGCCCGTCATCCTCCTGCCGTGCCCCAGCCGGCTCGCGCACCAGCAACAGAAACAGGATGGCAAGAATGAAGCCAAACGCAGCCATCGCCGAGAAGGCATGGCGCCAGCCAAAGGCAGAACCGATGGCCCCACCAAGCACAATGCCAAGCACCTGCCCCAGCGGACCGCTGGAGAGGAATGTCCCGCTGACGGAAGCCCGCAGGCCGCGGGGAAACAGCGAGAACAGCAAGGCAAGACCAACGGTTGAATACGCGGCCTCGCCAACTCCCACGAGAACACGGGCCGCCAGCATGTGGCCATAGCTGGAGACATGCGCGCAGATGAATGTCGCCGCGCTCCACAGCACAGCCATCAGGGTAAGGCAGCGCGCTCTGCCAAACCGCTCGGCCAGTAGCGCTACCGGCACCGCCAGCAAGCCGACCACCAGCGCGACAACACTCACAAGCCCGCCAAGATCGGCATTGGAGAGTGCCCATTCCTGCCTCAGATCAGGGAACAGGGCCACAACGACATAGCGCGACATATAGTCCGACAGATTCAGCCCAAAGGCGATGGCAAGAACCAGCCCGGCATAGGCTTTCCCTTTGGGCCAGTGCGTGGCGCTGGCGCTATTTGCCTTTGCTTCGTTGCCCATGCCCATTGCACTCCAAAAAATTCGATGACTTGCCGCGCCGTCCACTCCGGCCGCTCATACCGGGCGGTCGCCCACGATTGTGGCGCGCTCCATCTTCCGGTGGCTCGGCGGGTAATCCATCACCGCGTAATGCTGCGTGCAGCGGTTGTCCCAGATGGCGACGCTGTCGGGTGTCCAGCGCCAGCGGACCTGATATTCCGGGATCAGCGCCTGGCTGATCAGGTATTCCAGCAATTGCGAAGCGGCGGGATGCACATCCTGCCCGTAGCGGACGCGCTGCGGCGTATGGAAATTGCTGAAATGCGTGGTGAAACCGTTCACAAACAGGCTTCTCGCCCCGGTTTCTGGATGAGTGCGCACCACCGGATGCTCGGCATCGGGATATTGCACCCTCAGGGCGAGCCGCTTCTCCACCGGCAACACCGCACCGAAGGCCGCCTCGATGCTGTGCCTAGCGCGCAGCCCCTCGATATTCGTCTTCACGCGCTCCGGCAGACGCTCATAGGCCAACTCCATGTTCGCCCACATCGTGTCGCCGCCTATCTCGGGGCATTCCACGCATTTGAGGACCGCGCCCATCGGTGGCTCCTCGCGCCACGAGGCATCCGTATGCCAAGCATTTTCATAGCGCGGGAGCGGATCATCGGGCTGGCGGTAGATCTGGATGATCCCCGGCGCGTCCTCGCGCGATTTGGCGATCGGGTGATCCTCGAGCGCGCCGAAACGCGCGGCAAAGGCCGAATGCTGCTGCGGTGTGAGATGCTGCTCCCGCAGGAACAGCACCTTGTGCTCGATCAGCGCGGCGCGGAGAGCCCCGAACAGGTCGTCGTTGGCAACGGCTTCAGCCAGCTGGACACCTCCAATCTCGGCCCCAAGCGCGCACGTGAGGCGCTGGATCTTCATGACAAACACTCCTGACAAACAGCCCTGGCTGTGCATAATATCTTCTATCGGATTACTATGGTATTAGCTGGAGGTCATTGTCATTTCATGCCAAAACATTATCATTTCATGCCATGACTGCTTTAGTGCGTGCCGCCCTGCTCACTGACTACCCGGCCCTGGCCCTAACCTACGGGCTGGACCCGCTGGTCCAGTTACGCGCGGCCGGACTGGAGCCGGGCATCACCAATAATCCCGGCCAGTTCATTTCCGCGGAGCGTGTCGCCCTGCTACTCGAAAACACCGCCGCGGCTAGCGGACACGAAAATATAGGCGTGAAACTGGCGATCCACCGCAAGGTCTCGCATCTGGGCTTCTCCAGCCTCGTCATCAGCCAACAGCCAACAGTGCGCGACGCCCTCGCCATGGTTGAGCGCTACCGCCACCTGATGAACGAGACATTATTCATCAGGGTCGAGGAAGCGTGCGGGTTCGCCCATATCCGATGCGAGCTGGCACTACCGGGCGGCTTTGCGCGGCAGGCAACCGAGCTTGCCGTGGCATCGGTCGTTCAGGTGTTCCGCCTGATCGCCGGTGAGCACTGGCATCCGCGATCGGCCCATTTCCTCCACCCAGCGCCGGCGGACACCGCCACCCACCGGCGCTTCTTCAATGGCCCCGTGCGTTTCGGCGACCATTTCAACGGTCTGGTCTGCCCCTCGCAGGATCTCGACAAGGTTAATTCTGCCGCCCAGCCGGGCCTTGCTGAACAGGCGCGCATCCTGCTCGACGCATTGCCTCCCCAGAACCATGTTGATCTGCTCGAACGGCTAAAGAGCACGCTGGTCCAGCTGATACCGCATGGCCGCGCCAATATCCGCTCCAGCGCGGCAACCCTGGGTACAAGCGTACGGACACTCCAGCGCCTGCTGGAAGCGCGGGGGATGGCGTTTTCCGATGTGCTCGACAACGTCCGTACATCGCTCGCCCGGCAATATCTGGTACAGCCGGACTTGACGGTGCTGCGCATCGCCGAATTGCTGGGCTATTCCGCACCACCCGCCTTCGTGCGCTGGTTCAGCCGCTCCTTCGGCACAACACCGCAGCAATGGCGGCGCGCGGCAATGGCCGCCGCGGCGGGCCAACCGCCGCTCGGCTTTAAATCCCCACATTAAAAATATAATGTCTATGATTTTTATATTATAATGCTCCGCGGCGAAGCTGCTCAACCATCTGGTCTTCGTCGCCCCCGAAAACGCAGATGCCCGCCTGCTGCTTGCGGAGGTTTACACGCGCCTCGGCCAAGTGGCGGAGGCCGGAACCTAGCGTAACATCTATCTTACCGGGGCGCAAAAGTTGACCGAGGGCGTGGCGGATCTGCCCCTGCTCGGCGGGCTGCAGCTCGACACGCTCCGCGCGATGACCACCGCCATGCTGCTGGGAGCGCTGGCACCGCGCATCAACCATGTGGAGGTCAGTGCGCGGACGTTATCCATCAACCTCATACTCACCGACCGCGGCGAGCGCCATCTGCTGCAAATCCGCAACGGCGTGCTGGTGCACGAGCAGGAGGTGCAGGAGGACGCGGCCGGTCTCACTTTGCGCCTGCCCCGCCCGACCTTCCTGCTGGCCCTGTTCACCAGGACCCCAGCCGCCGCGCTGATCGAGGCGCCGACCGAGAAGCCCCTGCCGCTGACCCTCGCCTTCTCCACCCCCCCGGAAGGAAGACACGCTAAGCGGCCAAGCCCGCGTGGGCGGACTCGGCTCGACTAAATTCAGCGCCATCCGCGGATCGTAAAACTTTTTTTAGAGTAAGCGGGTCGCAAAAATATCCGCCGACTCGGATCGATCTCACTGAACAGCGAAAAATTTTACCAAGATACATCCTATAATATCTACCTTATATATAGACATAAAAACATTTCGTCGGCTAGTCTGTTGAAGCTCGACAACAATCGAAGGCCCTTATGCTCTCCGCCTCACGCCCCACACCTCCGTCTCTGTCCCTTGCCAGCGCCACCAGCGCACAGATGCCGAACAACGGAGACAAAGCGTGACCGAGACACCCAAGACCGCGCCGCGCGGCACCGACCTTCCGCATCCGCGCGAGCCATTTGCCGGCAAGATCGGCCGCACGCTCGCAGACTCCGCCGCACATCACCAGCGTCAACCTGGTGCGCCAGAGGGAGCCCCCAACATCCTGCTGGTGATGCTCGACGACGCCGGCTATGCCAATCCCTGCTCGTTCGGCGGCAATATTGAAACCCCGACCTTCGACCGCATCGGCGGCAACGGGCTGCGTTATAACCGCTTTCACAATACCGGGCTGTGCTCGCCCACCCGTGCCGCGCTGCTGTCGGGGCGCAACCATCACTCTGTCGGCTTCGGCGTCGTCTCCGACATTTCCGCCGGCTATCCCGGCTATGACGCCTGGTGGCCCAAATCCGCCGCTTCCATCGCCGAGGTGCTGCGCCTGAACGGCTACGACACCTCTATCTTCGGCAAATGGCACAACACGCCCGATGTCGAGGCAGGACCGCAAGGGCCGTTCGGCCATTGGCCCAACGCCATGGGCTTCAATTATTTCTACGGCTTCATCGGCGGCGAGACCAACCAGTACCGCCCCTATCTGATCGAGAACACCTCGCTCATCGACACCCCGGACCATCCCGATTACCACCTAACCACCGACCTCGCGGACCGCGCGATCGGCTGGATCAAGCGCGCCAAGTCGATCAACCCCGATAAGCCGTTCTTCGCTTATTTCGCGCCGGGCAGCGTGCACGCTCCGCATCACGCGCCGCGCGAATGGATCGAGCGCTACAAGGGCAAGTTCGACCAGGGCTGGGATGTGTATCGCGAGGAGATCTTCGCCCGCCAGAAGGCGCTCGGCGCGGTCCCCGAAGACGCCAGGCTCACCACGCGCCCCGAGGCCATCGCGGCCTGGGACACGCTCTCCGACGAGCAGAAATCCCTCTATTCGCGGATGATGGAGGTCTATGCCGGTTTCGTTGCCCATTCGGACCATGAAATCGGCCGTGTGGTCGGCGCCATCGAGGAACTTGGCCTTGCCGATGACACGCTGATCATCTGGGTGTGGAGCGATAACGGCGCCAGCGCCGAAGGCGGGCTCGACGGCACCTACAACGAGATGCTCACCTTCAACGGCGTGCCGACCACCTTCGAGCAGCAGAGCATGGCGATTTTCGCCCTCGGCGGGCCCGAGGCGCTGGGCGGCCCCGCCATGCACAACCATTACCCGGTCGGCTGGGCCTGGGCGGGGAACACGCCGCTGCAGTGGGTTAAGCAGGTGGCATCGCATTTCGGCGGGACGCGCACGCCGCTGGCCATCTCTTGGCCCAGGCGCATCGCGCCCGACGCTACCGTGCGCCTGCAATTCCACCATGTGATCGACATCTATCCGACCATCCTCGACCTCGCGGGCCTTGCGGCGCCGGCCAAGGTGAACGGCGTGGACCAGAGCCCTGTGGATGGCGTGAGCCTCGTCTACAGCTTTGCCGACGCCAAGGCGCCGGGTCAGCGCACGCAGCAATATTTCGAGATGCTCGGCTATCGCGGCATGTACCAGGATGGCTGGATGGCCAGCGGCTTCACCGCCCGCCTGCCCTGGGAGATCGGCAAGAACATCACCCAGCCCTGGGATCCGGATGAAGATATCTGGGAACTTTACAATATCGACAAGGATTTCTCGCAGGCCGAAGATTTGGCCGCGCGCTATCCGCGCCGGTTGCAACAGCTCAAGGATCTGTGGTGGGCGGAGGCCGGGCGTTACAACGTGCTGCCGCTCGGCGCGCCGGGTTCGCGCTTCCTGGACCTACTGGCCTCGCGCGCCACGCCGCGGCGCGAGGTCTTCCATGGCCTGGTGAGCCGCATCCCCGAACCCAACGCGCCGGACATCAAGTCCCGCTCGCACCGCGCCACGCTGCTGGTCGAAACGAAACCTGGCGATGCAGGCGTGCTCTACGCCTTTGGCGGCTACATGGGGGGCTTGAGCCTGTACCTGAAGGACGGGCTGCTCACCTATCACTACAATTTCTGCGGGCTGAAGCACAGCGCCATCACGGCCAGCCGCCCCCTCCCGCCCGGCAAGGCTGAAATCGCGGTGGATTTCACACCCGAAACGCCCCTGCCCGGCATGGCGGCGAAGGTGCGGCTGTTCATCGGCGCGGAGGAGGTCGCGAGCGGCGACGTGCCGAATACCGTGCCCTTCCGCTTCTCGGTCCACGAAACCTTTAACATCGGCGCTGATCCGCTAACGCCGGTGAGCCCCGCATATGCGGCACCTTTCGTTTTTTCCGGCACCATTCACCGCGCGGAGTTCGATCTGTGCTGACTCTTTCAGGAGCTTTCCATGACACCCAAGAAACAGCTGGCTCTCAACGTCTTCATCGCCCCCACGGGCCATCACATCGCCGCTTGGCGCCACCCGCATTCCGCGGCCAATGGCGGCGTCGATATTGACCATTACATCGCCATCGCCCAGGCCGCTGAGGCTGCGAAATTCGACGCCGTGTTCGTAGCCGACTACATGTTCAGCTACGAGCAGAAGGATGCCGATTTCGCCTCGCGTTCGGCTTTCGCCGCCTATCTCGAGCCGCTCACCCTGCTTTCGGCGCTCGCCGTCTTCACCAAGCAGATCGGCCTGATTGGCACCCAGACCACCACCTTCAACGAACCCTACAACCTGGCGCGGCGCCATGCCTCGCTCGACCTCATCAGCCATGGCCGCGCCGGCTGGAACCTAGTGACCACGGGCAACGAGCCAGAGGCCTTCAACTTTGGCGACAAGCCGCTGCCCCCGCACGCCGAGCGCTACGAGCGCGCGCGCGAATTCGCGCAGGTGGTAAAGGGACTGTGGGATAGCTGGGAGGAGAACGCCTTCCCGCGCGACAAGGCGAGCGGCCGCTTCTTCAACCCCGAGAAGCTGCATGTGCTCAACCATCACGGTAAGTATTACAATGTGCGCGGCCCGCTGAACGTGGCGCGCTCGCCGCAGGGCCGGCCGGTGATCGTGCAGGCGGGATCCTCGCCCATTGGCCGAAGCTTCGCCGCCGAGTTCGGCGAGGTGCTCTTTGTGGCCGCCCCCACGCTGGCCGAGGCGCAGGTGTTCTACAATGACGTGAAGGCCCAGGCCGCCGGTTTCGGCCGCGGCCCGGATGACATCAAGGTCCTGCCCGGCCTGTTCCCCGTTGTTGGCCGCACCGAGGAGGAAGCGCAGCGCAAATATCAGGAGTTGCAGGATCTGATCCAGCCCGAGGTCGGTCTGCGCCTGCTTTCCGGGCTCATCGGCGCGGACCTCACCGGGCTCGACCCCAACAGCAAGCTACCGGAGTTGCCGCAGGCGCTGGGGCATGTCGGCCGCCAGAAGCTGCTGCTCGACCTCGCCGTGCGCGAGGGGCTGACCATCAAGGAGCTTTACTTGCGCATCGCCGGGGCGCGCGGCCATCTCACGCTGGTCGGCACGCCCGAGAAGATCGCCGATGAGCTGGAGCTCTGGCTCAATTCCAGCGCGGCGGACGGCTTCAACGTCATGCCCCCCATCTTCCCCACCGGGCTGACTGATTTCATTGAGCTGGTGCTGCCGGAGCTGCGCCGGCGCGGGCTGTTCCGCACCGAATACACCGCCAGCACGCTGCGCGGCCATCTGGGCCTGCGGGTGCCCACCCCGACATGGGCCCGCCAAGCGCAGGCCGCCGAATAACCTCGTTCAGCAACAAGCACACGGAAGGACAATCTCATGGGTGATAACGCAACTGCCGATTTCGGCCTGAAAGTACGCAAGCTCACGGGGCGCGGCGGCGCCGAGGTGTCGGGCATCAAGCTGGGAGCGGGCCTGCAACCCGCCACGGTGAAGGCGCTGTGGAGCCTTCTCGTCGAACACAAGGTCATCTTCCTGCGCGGGCAGGACCACCTCACCGACCAGGAGCAGGAAGGCTTCGCCAAGCTGCTCGGTTCGCCGGTGGCCCACCCCACCGTGCCGGTGGTGGACGGCACCGCCTACATCCTGGAGTTGGACAGCGAGCGCGGCGGCCGCGCCGACAGCTGGCATACCGACGTGACCTTCGTGGAAGCCTATCCGCAGGCCTCAGTGCTGCGCGCCGTAGTCGTGCCGGAAGCTGGCGGCGACACGATCTGGTCGAACGGCGAGGCGGCCTACGAGACGCTCGCCGAGCCGCTCAAGCAGCTTGCCGGTTCTTTGCGCGCCGTGCACACCAATCTCTACGATTACGGCGGCCGCCGCCCGAACGTTAAAGTCGAGGACGTCGAGCGCCACGCCAACGTGTTCGCCTCCACCATCTACGAGACCGAGCACCCGGTGGTGCGCGTGCATCCCGAATCCGGCCGTCCCTCGCTGCTGCTCGGCCATTTCCTGCAACGTTTCTCCGGCATCTCGCAGCGCGACAGCCGGTTGCTCTTCGAGCTTCTGCAGAGCCATGCCACGCTGGAGGAGAACACCATCCGCTGGAACTGGCGCGTGGGCGATGTCGCCATTTGGGATAACCGCGCCACCCAGCACAAGGCGATCAACGACTATGGCGAGCAGAAGCGCGTGATGCACCGCGTGACCATCGCTGGCGACGTACCGGTGGGGCTGGATGGCCAGAAGAGCCGCACCCTCTCGGTGCGCGTCAATCCAGCCGCCGCGCAACAGGCCGCCTGACCACATGGCGGGCGGTGCGCTGATGCGCCGCCCGCGACCACACCAAAGGGAGATATCCGCATGCTGACCCGCCGCAAGCTTGGCGCCAGCCTGGCCGCCGTCGGCCTTCTGGCCACACCGCTCACCGCCCGCGCCGACAACACCAAACCCGCCAAGATCCGCATCGGCGTGGCCATGGCCGGACTGGGCGGGCGCCCCTATTCCCTCGGCAGTGCCCTCTCGGTGGTGCATGCGCAAGGGCTGCTGGAAAAGGAATTCGCCGCCGATGGCACTGCCATCGAATGGAATTTCTATGCCGGCCAGGGGCCGGCGGTGAACGAGGCCCTGGCCAATGGCGCGCTCGACTTCGCCTGGCAAGGCGACCTGCCCGAGGTCGTGGCACGCTCGCGCGGGTTGCAGACCACGCAGCTCATCGTCGCCGGCAACCGCTCGCCGGTCTATGTCGTCGTCGCGCATGATTCGAAGATCAGCAGCCTCGCCGACCTCAAGGGCAAGACGGTAGCGAATTTCCAGGGTACGAACCTGGAACTCTCGGTCAACCGTATCCTGGCCTCGGCGGGGCTTGGCGAGCATGACCTGCAGATCGTCAATCTCGACCAGAACACCGCCGGGCAGGCGGTGGCGGAGCATCAGATAGACGCTGCCTTCGTGCAGCTGGGCATTCCGGCACGGGCACAAAAATATCTGAAGGTGATCTACCATTCCGATACCGCGCACCCGGAGCTGACACCGCAGGCTTCGTTCATCGTCACTAACACCTTCGCCAGCGCCGCACCCGGTGTGGTGGACCGCGTGGTGCGCGTGGCGGTGGGGGCCGCGCATTGGTCGTCCTTGCCCGAAAACCAGGATGCGCTCTACGGAATTTACGCCAAGACGGGCTATCCGCTGCCCTTCATCAAGCAGGTCTTCAAGCCCATCGACCCGCTGGTGGCGACCTCGCCGCTCTGGGATGCCTTCCAGCGCGCCCAGCTCGCCCGTTCGGCTGCCGATGCCGATGCCTACGGGCTAGTCCGCACGCCGGTGAAAGTGGATGGCTGGATCAATGCCGGGCCGCTGAACCGCGCCCTTGCCGTGCTGGAGCTGGAAAACCACTGGCCGCAATTCGCCGCCGACGGCTTGACCAAAGCGGGCTGATGACAGCATCCATGCGTGACATGTCTGTCGGCCGCGACTCAAAAGCCTGGCGCGGCCTGATCGTGCCCCTGGCGCTGCTCGCGCTGTGGCAGCTGATCGCCGCGCGCGGGCTGGTCTCGCCCCTCGTGCTGCCCACCCCCGTACAGGTGCTGCATGCCCTCAAGGCGCTCGCCGCCTCGGGCCTGCTCGCGCAATCTCTGGCGATCAGCCTGCAACGCCTGCTTTATGGCTATGCCATCGGCGTGGCCATCGGGCTAGTGCTGGGGGTGCTGCTGGCCACCTCGCCCCTGGCGCGCAAGTTGATCGCGCCGAGCTTCTACGCCATCGCGCGCATTCCGCTACTGGCCTGGATTCCGTTCCTGATCGTCGTCTTCGGGTTGGGCGAACCGCTGAAGCTCTTCATCATCGCCAAGGCGGCGCTCACCCCGGTGACGATCAACACCGAGCGCGCCATCGCCGCGATCTCGTCGGGCTGGCGCGAACTTGGCCGTCTCTATGGGCTGCCGATCCTCACCACCGCCTTTAAGATTCTGCTTCCCGCCACGCTCCTGCCGATCTTCGTCGGCCTGCGCTTCGGGCTGGTGCAAGCTTGGTCGGCGCTGGTGGTGGTGGAGTTGCTCGCCGCATCGGCCGGACTTGGCTACCAGCTCACCATGTCGCGCCAGCTGTTCCAGCTGGATACGATGATGGCGCTTATGCTGGTGATCGGCGTGACCGGGCTCGCCATGGACTGGCTGCTCGCCGCCTCCGAGCGCCGGCTGGTGAGCCGTTATGGCGGCGGCGCATGAGCACGCGCTTGCGAAACGCGGCAAAGACGGCGGCCCTCGGCGTGGCGCCGCTCATTGTGCTGGCACTGGCCTGGCAAGGCGCGGCCAATGCCGGGCTCATCGACTCCCTGCAATGGGCCTCACCCTGGTTGGTGCTGCTGGCCTTCGGCATGCAGTTCTCCGATCCGCAATTCTGGACAGACCTAGCGGCAAGCCTCGTCCGGGGGGCAGCGGGTACGGCCATCGGCATCCTCATCGGCACGCTGGGCGGGCTGTTGCTCGGCGCCTCGGCAATGGCGCGCGAGCTCGTGCTGCCCACACTCGATACCGCCAAGGCCATCCCCATCTTCACCTGGGTGCCGCTGCTCTCCATCTGGGCTGGCTCCGGCGAGGGCGGCAAGGTTACCTTCATCGCGATCGCCGCCGCGCTTCCCGCGCTGTTCTCCAGTGCCGAAGGCGTGATCTCGGTGCCCGGCACCTATCTCGAACTCACCCGCCAGCTCTGCCTGCCGCGCCTAACGGTATGGCGCCGCGCCATCTTTCCCGGCGCGCTGCCGGGCGTGTTGCGCGGCGTGCATCTGGCGTTGCTCTATGGCTGGCTTGCCACCATCGGTGCCGAGTATTTCTTCCAATCCGGGGCCGGCATTGGCGGCAACATCATGGGCGCGCGCGAGCTTTACGCACTGGACCTCGTGGGGGCCGACATGCTGGTCATCGGCGCCATCGGCATGGCGCTGGACGCCGCGTCCCGGGCGCTAGAAACCTACCTGCTCCGCTGGCAGGGAAAGACCAGACAATGACCTCTCCGCTCTTGAAACTGGAAGCCGTCACCAAGGGTTTCCTGCAATCTGGGCGTCCGGTGCAGGCCCTGCGTGACATCAGCATCACGGTTGGCGAGGGCGAATTCGTCGCCTTCGTGGGGGCCAGCGGCTGTGGCAAGTCAACGCTGCTGCGGCTAATCGCGGGGCTGGAAGCGCCGGATACCGGCAGCGTAGCACTGGCTGGCACACCCGTGACCAAGCCTTCTCTCGCCTGCGGGATGATCTTCCAAGACCATCGCCTGCTGCCCTGGCTGACGGTCGCGCAGAATGTCGACCTTGCCATGGAAACCTCAGGGCTTTCGAAAACCGAGCGGCGGGAGCGGGTGCGGGAGCATCTCGAGCTGGTCGGGCTGGGCAAGTTTGCCGGCGCCTTTCCGCGACAGCTTTCCGGCGGCATGGCCCAACGCGCCGCCATCGCGCGCGGGCTGATCCCTCGCCCGCGCCTGCTGCTGCTCGACGAGCCGTTCAGCGCCCTCGACGCGCTGACCCGCACCCGGCTTCAGAACGAACTGCAACGCATCTGGGCCCATGAGAAGACCGCCATGGTGCTGGTGACGCATGATATCGAAGAAGCCGTGTTCCTGGCCGACCGCATTGTCGTGCTAGCTCCGCATCCGGGACGGATCAGCGCGATCCACGGGGTGACACTGCCACGTCCGCGCCATCGTGACGACGCCGGGTTTGTCGCTTTGCGCTCCGCGCTCCTGCACGGCCTCGGCGGTGACTAGTTTTTTTCGCTTCCCGCAGCGTCCGCTAATAAGTGTATAAATACATGCAGGAGCGTATTATGGCGCAAAACAGCAATGACGGCCCACAACCAGTAGACGGCCTGTTGCCGCAGTTGCTTAAAAAGTGGCCATTTTCATCAGGCCTATTGGAATAAAATTCCAAAAATTCCGCTATCACCAAATCAACGACCGCGATCAAAGATTACGAGCGAATTTCCGAATTTCGCCGCTTCGGTTAAACGCGTCTGCGGGCGCGACGGCTCTTATCCGGTGATCCATTGCCGATTTGACCACCAGAAATCAGGCGGCCGCACGAAATTAAAACTACCCCACAGATGCACTATGAAGCACTTACCGCACAGCCGATAGCGATCTATTGAAACAAATGATAAAAACATACATCCAGCCAATGTCTATAAGGTTTTTAACTGGATGCTCTATTGAACAGGTCTTGCTTCGAACTACGAGACTAAAAATATTTTACTATTATTCCAAAGGCTTATTTCTGGTTGCGGGGGCACGAAACCACCGAGAGTTAACAACCTTAAGGACCTCCTGTTAACAGCATGGCGCCTGTAGGCGGCGTTCTGCAAATACGCACTGAGACACTGACATCGCATAGTTGATCCCTGCGTCTACGGGGGGACGCGATGTAACCCCCTGCCCCGCCGCATCGCCCCCCTTGGCCGCCTGGCGGAACCCCCGATGCCGCCTCGGCTTCGCCGCGCAGCATTCCAGTCCCTGTGAGATAAAGCGTGCCCAGCGCTCGCGCTGACTCGGCATCCCCCGCCTCGGCGCAATTGGGCGGCGGCTTACCCGTCTCCGTGTATTAATTTCCCCAACCGCACCGCCCGGCGCAGCCAAGTCTCGCCCTCCACCTTGTTCGCAGCCACCCCGCCCCCTACATAAGCGCGTAACCCTAACGTCCCATCACCCGGCTGATGCCCCCCTGCGCCGCCTCCCGGTAGTGCGTCACCGTCGCCGCAATCATCCCGAAGCTCTGGTAAGTGTCCACTCAGTAAAGGCATTATGCCCACTTAATTCTGATGAAACAAAATTTTCCTCGGCAGTGCATGGGGGGATTTTGTATCGAAGAAGATACGTGAACAAGCATACACAGGGAGAACGAAATGCGTCGTCATGCTTGGCTGGCGTTGGTATTTCTGGCCTTTTTCGCGCCCCACGCGCACGCCGCGAATTATGTGGGGGAGCCGCCGCCGCCCGCGCGCCCGGACTGCACGAGCGACATTCCCCAGGCGCATCTGGGCGGCCCCTCGGCCATCGACGTACAACTCGACCCGGACACACTCTGGCGGCCTCAGGGAACGCAGGTGCGCTTCACCATCACCAGTACCAATGGCGGCCAGCCGCAGATCGCCCAGGTGTTCGCTTGCTTCCGGTGGGAGCTAACCGCCAAGGCGCAGAACCTGCATCCTTCCGTGCCCTATAAAGCCAGTCCGCAGGTGATCAGCCTGCCGACTGGCGACGGCACCATCCAGTACGGCGCCATGGTGCCGCGACTACCGAATCACTCGTTCTGGGACGTGCAGCATACCTCGCTCTATACCGTGCCGCTGGCACAAATGCAGGTGCTCGTCGAATTCAGCGACGGCAGCTGGGACGCGGTGATCCTGCCCGTCGGCATCACCAATATATGGATCGCGCTCCTGGTCCTGGCCATCGCCACGGGCTTGGGCATCGCCGCGCTGTGGGCGCTCGCTCCTGAGGAATTCAAGGGGCAGGCCACGAAGCAGCGGGGCTTCGCCGCGATCTCGCAGCACGCTTTGGCGCTCATCGCGAATAATGACGGCGTCGCCAGCCTGTCGCAGCTGCAAATCCTCATCTGGACCTTCGTCGTCGCCGGTGCCGCGATCTATGTCATGGTGCTGTCGGGCAATCTGATTCCCATTAGCGACGGCACATTGATCCTGCTCGGCATCGCCAGTGGCACCACCATCGTGGTCCGGCTGTCGCCGACCGGCGAGGTGGCAGACGAGAAAACGTCGCCGGCCTGGCCGCAGATTTTCAAAAACGCCTCAATGATAAGGAGGTCGACGTCACGCGCGTGCAGATGCTGACCTTCACCCTGGTCGCAGCCGCGTTTGTTAGCGTGCAGGTCATCGCCACCTACAGCATTCCGGATATTCCGACGAACATGCTGATCCTCATGGGCATCAGCAACGGCGTCTATCTCGCCGGACGCAAAAGCTAAGCGGCTCCCGCCGGAAGCACCACCAGCCCGGCATCCACCGAGTCCGACATATGCGTGAAATTGCGAGGGTGCAGGCGAAAATAACAGCTGGCGTGCAGGTAGCTCTCCACATTCACCCGCGTCACACTTGGCCCCGCGGGCGGCGCCACCCCCAACTCTGGCGTGCCGAGCAGCCACTGGTTCAGCATCCCGGGCGCGCCTGTCATGTTGATCCATAGCGCGATGTAGAGCAGCGCGGCGGCAACTAGCGTCAGGTTCCGCGCGGCGGCGTCGCTCTGGTCGAGACGCCGCAGGTAATCCTCCAGCTTGGCATCGGCCGTTCGACATAATCGCAATCATGTCGTAATGACCGCGGCTGGTTCTTCAGTTCTCACAGGGGATCAAATCCAAGATTCGCTTGACATTTAGTCGAAGCGCGTGGCTCTATCGTTAATAATTGCCCCAGTGGACGTGGGCCTACGTAAGAGCAAACGCAGTCTAATTCGCGAGCGTAATCTGAAGTTTGCGCCGGAGACGCACCGATGTTGCAGACGCGTAGAAAACTCCT
>DATIWS010000056.1:0-18219 GCA_035519275.1 Acidocella sp.
GGAGACATGCACCGCCTGCTGCACCGCCTGGTAGATGACGTCCTGCTTCAGCCTCAGCAGGGTGCCGATGCCAGCGGCCTGGGCGGGGCAGAGATGGGCAATATGGTCGATCTTGTGCTTGTGCAGGCAGATCGCCTTCACCAGATCGACCTGGATCTCATACCCGGTGGCGATGCCACGGATCAGGTCGCGGCCGGATTTTTCCATCGCCTGCGCGACGGCCAGGATGGGGGGAATGTTATCGCCCGGGTGGGAGTAGTCGGCGGCCAGGAAGGTGTCGTGATAGTCCAGCTCGCGCACGGCGGTGCCGTTGGCCCAGGCGGCCCATTCCGGGCTCACGGTCACGCGGGCCGGGGCGCCGAACAACTGCGCGCCGCCCTTGCGCGGATGGCCGAGCGCAGCACCGCGGGCTGAGACGATGGGGCGGCGGTTGACGGAGGCGATGGCCACCGAGCCGTTGTCGATGATCCGGTTGATGATCATGTTCGTGACATCTTTGGTCACGGCGACCTTGTCGGCAGCGACGCCGGCAATCTTCCACGCGAGCTGATCTTCTCGCTTCAGCTGTGCTTTTGACGGATAGACGCGAACTTCGTGAAGTTTCATGGCCTGGCGAGCTCCTTTGTTTGACCTTGTAATTTGCGCTGATTATTTGTTCCGTCCAGGGTTCGATTTGCGGATAAGAGCGAAAGTCTTGTCTGGTTTTGTAGGTTTTGCGAATGTCGGGCCGTGACGCAGAAGAAATTTTTTGCTGGCGAGCGGCTACGCCGGGCGCGTGAGCCGGCAGGGCTGAAACAATCCGCCCTGGCACAGTGCTTGACCATTTCGCCAAGCTATTTCAACGAGATAGAGGGCGACTAGCGCCCGCTGACCGTGCCGCTGCTGGAGCGGTTATGCGCCATAATCAAGGTGCCGAAAACTTATTTCGCCGACAGCGAGAATGCGCGGCACTCGATATGGGCACGGCGGAGCGTGGCGTGGTGCCGTACCGGCTAAAGGGTTGATTACTTCCGTAGCGCCATCTTGATCGGCCCCTGGGCGCGGCCATGGGTGAACTGTTCCACCACCGGGTCGGGGCAGGTCATCAGCTTATCGGCGGGGCCGGTCCAGCTCACGCGGCCCTGGTAGAGCATGGCGGCATTATCGCCGATGCGCTGGGCGCTGGCCATGTCGTGGGTGATGGCGATCGAGGTGCTGCCAAGGCGCTTGACGCAATCCACGATCAGCTCGTCGATCACCGCGCCCATGATCGGGTCCAGCCCGGTGGTCGGCTCGTCGAAGAACATGATCGCCGGTTCGGAGGCAATGGCGCGGGCGAGGCCGACGCGCTTCTGCATGCCGCCGGAAAGCTCCGAAGGCGAGAGATCCGCCACCGAGGCGTCCAGCCCCACCTGCGCCAGAACATCCATCGCCTTGCCGCGCGCGGCGGAACGGCGGATGCGCCTCTGCGCCAGCAGGCCGAAGGCGACATTCTCCCACACCGGCAGGGAGTCGAACAGCGCGCCGTTCTGGAACAGCATGCCGATCTGCGCGCGAAGCTCCCGCGCCCGCCTCGGGTGCGCCTTCAGCACGTCCTCGCCGTCGATCTCGATCACGCCCGCATCGGGGGTGACGAGCCCGAGCACGGATTTGATCAGCACGGATTTGCCGGTGCCGGAGCCGCCGATGACGACCATGGCGGTGCCGTGATCGATGTCGAGATCGACGCCGTCCAGCACCACCTTGGGCCCGAACGCCTTCTTCAGGCCGCGGATACGGATTTTCGGCTGGCTCATTTGATCTTCACGAACAGCACCTGGGTCAGGATGTAGTCCAGCGCCAAAATGAGGATGGAAGCCGAGACCACGGCGGCGGTGGTGGCGGTGCCCACGCCCTGCGCCCCGCCCTTGGAGCGGTAGCCGTTGAAGCAGCCCATCAGCGCGATGAAGAAGCCGAACACCGCGGCCTTGATCAGGCCGGAGACCACGTCCTCGGCCTTCAGGTTGGCGAAGGTGCTGATGAGATACGCGCCGGAGGCGAAGCCGAGCTTCTGCGTGGAGACGAGGAAGCCGCCAAGCACGCCTAGAATATCCGCCAGCAGCACCAGCACCGGCAGGGCGATGGTGGCGGCCACCAGGCGCGGGGCCACCAGATATTTCATCGGGTCGGTGGATAGCGTGGAGAGCGCGTCGATCTGGTCGGTGACGCGCATGGTGCCAAGCTCGGCGGCCATGGCGGCGCCGGCGCGGCCCGAGACCATCAGCCCGGCGAGCACCGGCCCCAGCTCGCGCGTGACGGAAAGCACCACGACCGAGGCGATGGCGCTCTCCGCGCCGAAGCGCGAGAAGCCGGTATAGGATTGCAGCGCCAGCACCATGCCGGTGAACAAGGCGGTGAGCGCCACCACCGGCAGGGAGAAATAGCCGATCTCCATGAACGCCTTGCCGATGAGGCGGGGGTAATAAGGCGGGCGGAATACATGGCTGAGCCCGGAGAGGGCAAACAGGCTGAGCTCGCCGATGAATTGCACGGCGCCCAGCGCCACGGCGCCGATCAGCGCGACCAGATCCAGCAGCTTGTTCATGCGCCGATATACCTGCGCTTGTAACGCCGCCCGAGAGAGGTCAGGATCTCGTAGCCATTGGTCTTGGCTTCCGCCGCGAGCGCATCCACCCCGTGCCTGGGGCCGAGCAGCTCTAAGTTGTCGCCGGCGTTGGCCGGCACGTCGGTTACATCGAAAGTTGTGAGGTCCATCGATACCCGGCCTACCAGGGGTACGGGGGTATCGTCAAAACAGGCGTGGGCGGCGTTGGACAGCGCGCGGTGATAGCCATCGGCATAGCCGACGCCGAGGGTGGCAATGCGGCTCGGCCGTTCCGCCCGCCACACGCCGCTGTAGCCCACCGTGTCGCCGGCCGCGATCTCGTGGATCTGCAGGATCGGCGCGGTCAGGCGCACCACGTCGCGCATCGGGTTCTCGTGCCCCGGCGTGGGGTTCACGCCATACAGCGCAGCACCCGGCCGGGCCAGGCTGGTGTGGAAGAACGGCCCCAGGAACATGCCGGAGGAATTGGCGAGGCTTTTTTTCGCCTGCGGAAATTGCAAGGCTGCCTCGTAGAAGGCCATGGCCTGGCGCTGGTTCACCGGGTCTTCCGGCGCATCGGCGGCCACGAGATGCGTCAGCGCCACATCCACCTGCAGGCCCTCCAGCAGGGCCGGGTTGGCGCGCAGCGTGTCCAGCTCCTTCCTCGTCAGGCCGAGCCGGTTCATCCCCATTTCCAGATGAAGCATGCAGGGCAGGGGGCGGCCCAGCCCCGCTGCCTCGGCGTGCCAGAGAGCGATGTCCCTCAGCGAGCCGAGCACCGGAATGATGTTGTGCGCGTAGAAATCAGCCGCCGCATGCGGGAACAGCCCGTTCAGCACGGCGATGCGCGCCTCGGGCAGAAGCTGGCGCAGGGCCACGGCTTCCTCCAGATGCGCGGTGAAGAAGGTCCTGCACCCGGCCTTGGCCAGCACCGGCGCCACCTGCGCCGCCCCCAGCCCGTAGGCGTCGGCTTTCAGCACGGCGGCGGTCTCGCCCGGATGCGTGGCCGCGAGCTGGCGCCAGTTGGCGGCGATGGCGCCAAGGTCAATTTCCAGAAGCGCGGTCAAAACGTTACTCGTGGATTGTGTCGAGATCGGCGAAGCGGGTGAACTCGCCCTCGAAGAAGAGGTCGATCTTGCCGGTGGGGCCGTGGCGCTGCTTGGCCAGGATCAGCTCGGCCTTCTGGTAGACATTCTGCATGTCCGTTTTCCACTTATCCATCGCCTCCTGGTATTTGTCGTCCCGGTCGAAGGCGGTGATCTTCGGCTCGCGCTGCTGCAGGTAGTATTCGTCGCGGTAGATGAACATCACCATGTCCGCATCCTGCTCGATGGAGCCGGATTCACGCAAATCCGAGAGCTGCGGGCGCTTGTCGTCGCGGCTTTCCACTGAGCGCGAGAGCTGGGAAAGCGCGATGACCGGCACCGCCAGCTCCTTGGCGATGGCTTTCAGGCCCTGGGTGATCTGGCTGATTTCCAGCACGCGGCTCTCGGGCTTGGTGCCGGCGGCGGGGCGCATGAGTTGCAGATAGTCGACGATGACGAGCCCCAGCCCCTGCGTGCGCTGCAAGCGGCGGCAGCGTGTGCGCAGCGCCGAGAGGGTGATGGCGGGCGTATCATCGATGACCAGCGGGACGTCGGAAATCTCGCGGCTGACCTTCACGAAAGTGTCGAAATCGCGCGAGGAGATTTCGCCGCGGCGGATCTTGTCGGCGGAAACGCGCGCTTCCTCGGCCAGCAGACGGGTGGCGAGCTGGTCGGCGCTCATTTCCAGCGAGAAGATGGCGACGCATTCCTTCGCCATGGCGTTGGGGTTCTCAACGCGGGCATTGTTCAGCATCGCCTTGGCTGCGCCGAAGGAGATTTTCGTCACCAGCGCGGTCTTGCCCATGCCCGGGCGCCCGGCGAGGATGATAAGGTCCGATTTGTGCAGGCCGCCGGTGCGCTTGTTCAGGTCGCGCAGGCCGGTATCCAGGCCCGAGACCGAGCCCTGGTTCTGGAACGCCTTGGAGGCGATCTCGATCGCCTCGGTCAGCGCGGTCTTGAAGCTGATGCCGCTGCGCTCCGCCCCGCCCTGGGTGGCGAGGTTGAACAGCGTCTGCTCCGCCGCCTCGATCTGCGCGGCGCCGTCCAGCTCCGGCTCGGCGCCGAAGGCGCGGTTCACCACCGTCTCGCCGATGTCGATGAGCTGGCGGCGCAGCCAGGCGTCGCGGATGACGCGGCCGTAATCGCCGGCGTTGATGATGCCGACCATGGCCGAGAGCAGCTGTGCGAGATAGGCGGTGCCGCCCACCTCGTCGAGCACGCCGGAATGTTCGAACTCGGCGCGCAGGGTCACCGGGTCGGCGATCTGCCCGGCCTCGCAGCGGCGCTGGATGGCGGCATAGATGCGCGCGTTGACCGGATCGGCGAAATGCTCCGGCGTCAGGAATTCCGAAACCCGTTCATAAGCCTTGTTATTGGCCAGCAACGCGCCGAGCAGCGCCTGTTCGGCCTGGACGTTGGTCGGCGGCAGACGCTGGGACAAGCCGAACGCGGGGGGAGTATCGAGCGAATTCATGACCCCGGATACTAACCCGGTTTTCCGCCGGGCTGCCAGGGGATGGATCATGGAATGCGGACCGCCGGGCGGTGTATAATGAAGTGAATATGGAGGGGTGCATGACGATAGCGTCAAAACGGAGGTTCGATGCTGCGCGGTTCTTTCACCCCGAGCGCATCAGCCTGAGCGGGGCGGGAACGCCATTCGGCCAACAGATTCTGGCCAATTTGCGGGCTGGCGGGTTCGCCGGGCAGATCGGCACGGATGACGAGCCGCTGGAAAATGCGGATGTCGCGCTGGTGGCCGATGCGCCGGAAGATATTCAGGCAGCGCTGTTCCGCCATGCGCGCATGGGGGCGCGGGGCGCCTTCGTGCTCTCGCATAAGGTCAGCGGCCTTGCAGAGATGGCGCGTCAGGCCAGTATCCGGGTCGTGGGGCCGCATTCCTTCGGGCTGATCCTGCCGGGGTTGGGGCTGAACGCCTCGCGCTTCGCGCTCATGCCCCAGCCGGGGCGCATGGCGCTGGTCGGACAGTCCTCCTCCATCGCCCGCACGGTCATCGATTGGGCGGCGCCGAACGCGGTCGGGTTCAGCCATCTCGTGGGCATCGGCGGCAATACCGATATCGGCTTCGGCCTGGTGCTGGACCACCTCTCCCGCGACCCAAACACAGCCGCCATCATGGTCGAGATCGACCGCCTGCGCGCACCCAAGCTGTTCTTCTCGGCTGCGCGCGCGGCGGCGCGGCTGCGCCCGGTGGTCGCCATCGTGCCGGGGATGCACACGAGTTTTTCCGGCACAAAGCTCCCCGCAGCGCTGGAGGCCGCCATGGCCCGCGCGGGCGTGCTGCTCACCTCCTCGATCAGCGAGTTCCTGGCCGCCGCCGAGACCTTGACCCGGGTGAAGCCGGCGCGGGGTGAGAGCCTCGCCATCGTCACCAACTCCACCGCCATCGGCCGGCTGGCGGCGGACGAGGCTTTGCGTTCCGGCGTGCCGCTGGCCGAGCTCTCGGCCGAGACGCAGCAGGTGCTCTCCCTCACCATCGGCCAGGTTCCCGCCTCCGGCCCTATATTCGTTGGCAAGGGCTCGACGCGCCTGGCCGATACGGCCGCGCAGCTTTCCTCGGCGCCCGAGGTGGGCGGCATATTGGTGGTGCACGCCCCCAGCGACGGCGAGGGCGATGTCGCGATCGAGACGCTGATCGCCTGTGCCAAGACAGTGAAGATCCCCCTGCTGATCACGGTGATGGGCGAGGCGCTGGGCCTGCGCCATCGGCACATGCTGAGCAAGACGCGGCTGGCCTGCTTCGACACGCCGGAGAGCGCGGTGGCCGGGTTCCGCCATTTGCTGCGCAACCGGCGCAACCGCGCGGCGGCGCGTGAGCTGCCTGATTCCGCCGTGCTGCGCGTCACCCCCGACAAGGCCCGCGTGGCGGCGCAGATCAGCGCGGCGCGGGCGTGCGGGCAGGAGGCGCTGGTGCAGGACGAGGCGCTGGCGCTCGTCTCTGCCTATAATGTGAAGACCATCGCCACCCGGCATGTGACCACGCCAAACGAGGCCGCCGCCGCCGCCGAGGAGCTGGGCTTCCCGGCTGTGCTAAAGCTCTCGCACCCGGATGTGCCGACGCATCTGCTCCCCGGCTCGGTGGAGCTTGACCTTCCCGATGCGGCGGCGGTGCGCGATGCCGGGCAGGTGATCCTGGCGCGGCTGGCCCAGCGCGGAGAGGATATGGGAAAGGCCGGTTTCGTGGTGCAGAGCCAGGCGCCGCGCGGCACGATGCTGCGGGTGCGCGTCTCTGACCATCCCGTGCTGGGGCCGCTGATCGGTTTGGGCGAGGGCGGCGGGGACCCGGACGATGTTTCCGACCTGGCGGCGGACCTGCCGCCGCTCAATCTCACTTTGGCCCGCGCGCTCATCCAGCGCGCCCCGGTGGCGCCGATGCTGGCGGCGCATCGCGGCCAGGCGGCGGCGGATGAGGAGGCGATCGCCGCGCTCCTGGTGCGCATCAGCCAGCTGATCCTGGACACGCCGGAGATTTCGCTGCTCGATCTGGACCCGGTCTTCGCCAATGAGCAGGGGGCGGTGGCGGCCAGCGCGCGCATTGTGCTGCGCCCGCCGGGCCAGCTCCGGCCGGAGCCGATCATCAGCCCGTACCCGGCGGACCTTGTCACCACCTACGAGGCCAAGGGGCAAAAATTCACGCTGCGTCCCATCCGCCCGGAGGATGCCGACGCGCATGCGGCGCTGCTCTCGCGGCTGTCGCCGGAGGATATGCGCTACCGCTTCTTCTCGCCGATGAAGACCCTGCCGACCGAGCAGATCACCCGCCTGGCCGATGTGGATTACACGCGGGAGATGGCGATCATCGCCAAGAACGAGGCCACGGGTGCGACCATGGGCGTTGCCCGGCTGGTGCGCGACGATACCGATGGCCTCTCCGGCGAGTTCGCCGTGCTGGTGGAGCCCGAGGCCAAGGGGCTGGGGCTGGGCTCGGCGCTGATGCGCGCCATCATCGACTGGGGCAGGGCGCAAGGGGTGAGCGAGATTACCGGGCAGATCCTGGCGGATAACGCGCCGATGCTCGCCTTCGTCAAGCACATAGGCTTCACCATCGCCCGCATGCCGGACGAACCGGACGTGGTGGAGGCGAGGCTGGTGGTGTGAGGGGGTTCCTCAAGTTTCTCCAACCTCGACGGCGTGCCTATCGTAGCCGGGAGCCGGTGGCGGCCCATGTACATTCAAAAAAACGGCCGGCGGAATGTCCGCCGGCCGTTCCAACAAAACGCTTTCGCAGTTAGGCGCTTACGCGGCCGTCGCGGCGAGGAAGCTGTAGTAGTCGCGCACGCGGTTGCGGTACTTGCGCCAGGCCGAGGTGCCGGGATAGCGGGCGAAGGGCGGCACGCTCTGCGCGATCCCGCGGCTCAGCTTGCCGGGCTCCTCCTGGGCGGCGGCCTCAACGCTGGCGAGCCACTCGGCGGAGAGGCGGGTCGTGGCGTTCACCTTCGCGGCGGGGGCGGGCACGCGGCCAGCGCGGATGGCGCGGCGCAGCACGCGGACAGAAACCCCAAGGCGGCACGCGGCCTCGGGAAAGCCCAGAGTATAAGTATCGGTCATTGGTACGGGATCCATGGTAAATTGGCCGCCCCTATAACCACTGCCAGATTTGTGTGGCAATAGCGTGCCGCGACCAGCGCGGTTTTGCATGCAAACCTCTTGTTTTTCGCGGCCATCCGTGCTTAAGCCCCGCCTCCCCTGCTGGGTGCGTGGCATCGCGCCCGGCTATGCTCGCCCCGATTCCCGGGCGGTCCAGACCAGGACCTGAGCTGAATCAGCCGTAGGGAGGGACATATGCCGCTTTATGAAACCGTGGTGATCGCGCGCAGCGAGATCACCCAGGCACAGGCCGACGCCGTCGCCGATGCCGCCGTTGCCACCATCGAAGCCGATGGCGGTGCCGTCAAGAAACGCGAATACTGGGGCCTGCGCTCGCTGGCCTATCGCATCAAAAAGAACCGCAAGGGCCACTACATCCTGCTGGGTCTGGATGCTGCCTCCCCCGCCATGCAGGAGATGGAGCGCCAGCTGACCCTGAACGAGGACGTGCTGCGCTTCATGACCGTGCGCGTGGAAGAGATCTCCGAGGAGCCCTCCGCCATCCTGTCGCGCAAGTCCGACGACCGCGAGCGTGGCTTCCGTGGGCCGAAGCCGGCTGGTCGCTTCGAATCCGGCCGCAAGCGCGGCTTTGATGAAGGCCGTGAGGAATTCCGCGCGCGTGACGAGTTCCGCGCTGACCGCGACGATTACGGCGCCGAGGAGGATATCTAATGTCTGAAACGACCGAACCGACCGTCGGCCTGCGCCGCCCCGCCGTTGGCGCCCGCCGCCCGTTCTTCCGCCGCAAGAAGTCCTGCCCGTTCTCCGGCGCCGGTGCGCCGGTGATCGACTACAAGGATGTGCGGCTGCTGTCGCGCTTCCTTTCCGAGCGCGGCAAGATCGTGCCGTCCCGCATCACCGCGGTCTCGGGCAAGAAGCAGCGTGAGCTGGCCAAGGCCATCAAGCGCGCCCGCTTCCTGGCCCTGCTGCCCTACGTGCTGAGCTAAGAGGAGCAGAGACAATGGCAAACGTTGAACTGATCCTGCTGCAGCGCGTCGAGAAGCTGGGGCAGATGGGCGAGATGGTGAAGGTGAAGCCGGGCTACGCCCGCAACTACCTGCTGCCGCAGGCCAAGGCCGTGCGCGCCACCAAGGCGAACCGCGAGCGCTTCGAGCGCGAGCGCGTCCAGCTGGAAGCCCAGAACATCAAGCGCCGCGAAGAGGCGGAGCGCGTGGCTGAGCGCGTGGCGGGCCTGACCGTTACGCTGATCCGCCAGGCTTCTGATGCGGGCGCGCTGTATGGCTCCGTCTCCAGCCGGGACATCTCCGAAGCCGCCACCGCGGCCGGCCTGACCATCACCCGCAACCAGGTTCTGCTGGTCCACCCGATCAAGACGCTGGGCATTTCCTCCGTGCGCGTTGAGCTGCACCCGGAAGTGATCATCGACATCAAGGTGAACGCCGCCCGCTCCGTGGAAGAGGCGGAGAAGCAGGCCCGCGGCGAGGCCATCGTGCAGGAAGCCGAGGAGAAGCCCGAGCTTGGGCCCCTGTTCGGTCAGGAAGAGGCCGAGGCCTAAGCTTAAAACCCGTTCTTGGGTCTTTAAAAAGCGTCCTTCACCCGCCGGGTGGAGGACGTTTTTGTTTGCGTCTTTTTTTTTCGTGCTAAGGTTGCCTGGCTGAGAATCTCCAGAAAAAAGGAGAGATACGTGATCTGGCTATGGCAAAGGCTATTGGATCGCATGCTCGCCAGGCTGGTGCGCCGTGGGGCGTTCCTGGTCATCTGGCCCGGCGGAGCGCGCAGCGAATACGGAAATGGCGAGGGATTTCGGGCGGGAATCCGGATCAGGGACGAAGCGGCCCTGCGCGGGCTGGTGCTCAATCCGGGCTTGGTCCTGGGTGAAGCCTTTATGAACGAGGGGCTCGTGCCCCTGAATGGCACCATCCACGACGTGCTCTGCGTGCTGATGGACAATCTGCGGGATATCCGCCTGCCGGCCCTGGCCATCAACGCCCGCCTGACCCGGCTGCTGCGTCCACTGCTGCAGGCCAACGGGGCCAGCCGGTCGAAGCATAACGTCGCGCATCATTACGACCTCAACGGCCGGCTCTACTCCCTGTTCCTCGACCGCGACCGGCAGTATTCCTGCGCCTATTTCGAGCAGGGGGATGAGACGCTGGAGGAAGCCCAGGCGGCGAAGAAGCGGCATATCGCCGCCAAGCTGAAGCTGGACCGCCCGGACCTCGAGGTGCTGGACATCGGCTGCGGATGGGGCGGCATGGCGCTTACGCTGGCCAAGGATTACGGCGCCCGCGTCACCGGCATCACCCTCTCGGAGGAGCAGTTCGCCGCCGCACGCGCCCGGGCCGAGGAGGCCGGGCTGTCCGGCCGGGTGAATTTCGAGCTGATGGATTACCGGGCCGTGGACCGGCAGTTCGATCGCATTGTTTCGATCGGCATGTTCGAGCATGTTGGCGTGCCCAACTACCCCACCTTCTTCTCCACGGTGAAGCGCTGCCTGAAGCTTGACGGCGTGGCGCTGCTGCATTCCATCGGCCGGTTCGAGGGGCCGGGTGCCACCAGCCCCTGGATCACCAAGTACATTTTCCCAGGCGGCTATTCCCCGGCGCTGTCCGAGGTGCTGGGGCCGGTGGAGAAATCCGGCCTCGTGATCGGCGATATCGAGATCCTTCGCCTGCATTATGCCAAGACGATCGCGCATTGGCGCCGGCGCTTCGCAGCCAACCGGGATACCATCACCGCGCTCTACGACGAGCGCTTTTGCCGCATGTTCGAGTTCTATCTCTCCGGCTCGGAGCTTACCTTCAGTCTCGCGGATCACATGAACTTCCAGCTCCAGCTCATGCGCGACCAGGAGGCGGCGCCGCTGACCCGCGACTACATGTTCGAGCAGGAGCGGCAGGCCAAGTTTGCCTCGGCCTCCGACTAGATCAGCATCTTTGAAAACCCTACTAGGCCGGCCGCCTTGCAGCGCATTTCTGTGCTCCGGTGCTCAAAATGCACCACCATCCGGCTCGGCCTAGCGGGTTTTGAAAGATGCTCTATCCTGGGGGCATGAAACTGCCCTTCTCGTGTCCCAAGATCCCGGTCATCGCCTTTCGCGGACTAATCGCCGCGCGGCCGGGGATGATCAACCTGGAAGCCTATAGCGAAACCATCGAGCGTGGCTTCGCTCTGGGCAAGAAAAGCGGCAATCTGGTTCTCGCCATCGAGAGCCCGGGCGGTTCGGCGGCGCAGTCGGACCTGATCGGCCAGCTCATCCGCCGCCGGGCGGAGGAGAGCGAAGTGGCGGTGACGGCGGTGATCGGCGATGTCGGCGCCTCGGGCGGCTACTGGCTGGCCTGCGCGGCGGACCGCATCCTCGCCAACCGGCTTTCCATCGTGGGCTCCATCGGTGTCGTTACCGGCGGCTTCGGGCTGGACAAGTTCATCGCCCGGCACGGCATCGAGCGGCGCGTCTTCACCGCCGGCGAGAACAAGCGCCGCAACGACATGTTCGCCCCGCTCAAGCCCGAGGATGAGGTCTTCACTCGCGCGCTGCTCGACGAGGCGCATGACATGTTCAAGACCTGGGTGCGCGAGCGGCGGGGCGGGCGCCTCACCGCTGACGAAAACAGGATTTTCGACGGCGGCTACATGCTGGGCAGCCAGGCGCTCGGGCTGGGGCTGGTGGACGGATTCGCCGACGTGGACCAGGTGGTGAAGGAGCTGGGCGGGGAGAAGGCCAGGCCGGTATGGCTGCGCCCGCGCCCGCCGCGCGGAATCCTGCGCTTCTTCATGCGCGGCGCGGCGGAAGCCGTGCTGGACGCGGCCGAGGACCGTGCCGCCATGATGGCTCTGCGGTGACTCTCACCGTTCGCCGCGCCCGGTCCGAGGACGCGCCTTTGCTGCTGCGAATGTCGCGGGATTTCCACATCGAGGACGGCTCGCCGCTAAATGCGGCGGCGGAGGCGAGTATCGCCGATGTTGCCGCGGGGGTGACGTTGGCCCCGGCCTATATGCTGGAGGAGGACGGCGAGCCGGCCGGGTTCTTTATCCTTACGCTCGGCTACAGCGTGGAGAATGGCGGCACGGACGGGTTCATCGACGATTTCTACCTGATCCCCGAAGCGCGCGGGCGGGGGCTTGGGCAGCAAGCCGTCGCCCTGGCCATGGAAGAGGCCAAGGCCTTGGGCATGCGCACGCTGCTGCTGGAGGTGGAGGCGCATAATGACCGCGCCTATGAACTTTACCGTAAGATGGGCTTTGCCGACACGCAGCGCCGCCTGCTGCGTCAGGTGTTGGTGGAGGATTAGCTCCACACCGTGAACAGGCCAATCAGCAGCAGCACGGCGGCGCAGAGGGCGACGTTCACGAACAGGAACTTGGTGAAGAATTCCCAGCCCTTTTGCGAGGGCGTGTCGAAATCCACCGGCGAATCCGGCGCGGCGGCGTGGATGGGCTGCGTCGTCTGAGTTGCCATTCTTGTTTCCCCAATCTCGGCGGATTTTTGAATCCTGTTGCCGAGATTTAGGGGGTGGGCTCAGTCTCTGGCAAGCGGATTTTGCGCGCGAGTTCGGCCAGGACTTGCGGATAAATGCGGTGTTCCTGTTCCAGGACCCGTGCTGCCAGCGCATCCTCGGTATCGCCGGGCAGCACCGGCACCTCGGCCTGGGCCAGGATCGGCCCTTCATCCATGCCCTCGGTCACCAGATGCACGGTGCAGCCATGTTTTTGCGCCCCCGCCGCGATGGCGCGGGCATGGGTGTCGAGGCCTGGAAATTCGGGCAGCAGGCTGGGGTGGATGTTGAGCATCCGCCCGGCCCAGCGGTTCACCAGATAGGGGGTGAGCAGGCGCATATAGCCCGCGAGGCAGACGATCTCGACTCCCGCCGCACGCAGCCTAGCGTCCAGCGCGCGCTCATGCGCCTCGCGGTCCTTGCCGAAGGGTTTGGCGGGCACCGCCTCCACCGCCACGCCAAGGGCGCGGGCGATCTCCAGCCCCGGTGCCTCGGGCTTGTTGGAGAGCACGAGCACGATCTCGGCCGGAAAGTCCGGCGCCTTGGCGGCCTTGATCAGCGCCTCCATGTTGGAGCCGCGTCCGGAGATCAGTACGCCAACGCGCGGCTTGCTCATGCGAAGAGCTTTTCGGTGCCCTCGATGACCACGCCCGGCTTGTCCGTAACATGGCCGAGCAGGAAGGGCGCTTCGCCGGCCGCACGCAGCGCGGCCATGGCGGCCTCGGCGTCGGTCACGATCAGCGTCATGCCCACGCCGCAGTTGAACACGCGCAGCATTTCCTCGGGCGCGACATCGGCGGTGCGCGCCATGAAGGGGAAGATCTCCGGCATCGCCCAGGGGCCGGTGAGCGTGGCGCCGCAGCCCTCGGGCAGGGCGCGCGGCAGGTTGCCCGGAAGCCCGCCGCCGGTGATATGCGCGGCCCCCTTGAGCAGCCCGGCCTTGTGCAGGGCCAGCATGGGGCGGACATAGATTCGCGTCGGCGTCATCAGCACCTCGGCGGCGCGCTTGCCGCCCAGGATTTCGGAATCCCAGCTCAGCCCGGCATCGGCGAAGATCCGCCGTACCAGGGAGAAGCCATTGGAATGCACACCGGAGGAGGGCAGGGCCAGGATGGCATCGCCCGGGGCGACATTGACCGGCAGCAGCGCGTTGCGCTCGGCAGCACCCACCGAGAACCCGGCGAGGTCGTAATCGCCATGCGCGTACATGCCGGGCATTTCCGCCGTCTCGCCGCCCACCAGCGCGCAGTCCGCCAGCTTGCAGCCCTCGGCGATGCCGGCGATGACGCGCTTCGCGGCGTCAACATCCAGCGCCCCGGTGGCGAAATAATCCAGGAAGAACAGCGGGGCGGCGCCCTGCACCACCAGGTCGTTCACGCACATCGCCACCAGGTCGATGCCGACATGGTCGTGAATCCCGGTCTCGATCGCGATTTTGAGCTTGGTGCCGACGCCATCCGTGGTGGAGACCAGCACGGGGTCGGTGAAGCCCGCCGCCTTCAGGTCGAACAGCGCGCCGAAGCCGCCCAGGCCGCCCATTACCCCGGCGCGGGTCGTCGCCTTGGCCAGCGGCTTGATCGCCTCGACGAGCGCGTCGCCAGCCTCGATATCAACCCCCGCGTCCCGGTATGTCACGCTAGTCATGCAAGCCCCCGATGCGCTAAGCCATGTCCCATGGCGTTGCTCTGTCCTCAATCACCGTCGCGTTTCATCACAGGCGGTTGCCCTGTGCAATCGCCGAGGGGTGGGCAATGAGCGAATTCAGCGCAGACAGAAGCCGCATCGCCCGCGTGCACTGGCAGCGGCTGGGGCTGCTGGCGGCCTTCCTGTTCGGGGTGTGGCTGTTTTTCCACCTGTTTTCGTCGATTCTGCTGCCCTTCGTGGTGGCGGCGGGGCTGGCCTATTTCCTCGACCCGGCGGTGAGCCGCCTGGAGCATATCGGCGTGCGCCGGCCGCTCGGCGCGCTGGTGCTGCTGTTCGCGCTGGGCGTCTTGGTCGCTTTGTTCATCCTGCAGCTCTACCCGGTGATCGCCGATCAGGCGGTGGCGCTGGCGCAAAGCCTGCCCAGCTATATCGGCACGGCGCAGAAGGATTTCGGTCGGCTCCTCAACGATCTGCAGGAGCGCCTGGGGCCGGGCGCGACGAGCGCCAAGCTGCGCGATATCGTCGCCAATCAGGCCGGGGCCATCGTCTCCTTCGCCGGCACGGCGGTGACGAACATCATCGGCAGCGGCTTCGCCGTGGTGAACGTGCTGACGCTGCTCATCGTCACCCCCATCGTCACGTTTTATCTGCTGCGGGACTGGCCCTCGATCATCCGCCATGTGGATAACTGGTTGCCGCGCCCGTATGAGGCGCTGATCCGCGCCCAGGCGATGGAGGTGAACCGCGTGCTGGCCGCCTGGATTCGCGGCCAGGCGATCTGCTGCCTGGTGCTGGCGCTCGTCTATGCCATGGGGCTGACGCTGATCGGGCTGGATTTCGGGCTGATCGTGGGGCTGGCGGCGGGGCTGCTCTCGTTCATCCCCTATGTCGGCACGTTGCTGGGCGGCATCACCGCCATCATCATCTCGCTCAACCAGCATCCGGGCTGGCACGGCATCATCATGGTGCTGGTGGTGTTCAGCTGCGGCCAGGCGTTGAACGATTATGTCATCCAGCCGCGCTTCCTGGGCGACCGCCTGGGCCTGCCCGCTGTCTGGGTGATCTTCTCGCTGTTCGCGGGCGGCGCGGTGTTCGGCTTTCTGGGCATCATGCTGGCGGTGCCGGTTACCGCCACGCTCGGGGCGCTCGCCCGGTTCTGGCTGCGCCGCTATCTGCAGTCTGCGCTTTACATCGACCCCGCGCCGGAGTGACCCGGGCCGCATGAAGCAATTATCGCTGCCTTTTGTGGAGGAGCCGGATTTTGCTCCCGAGGACTTCTGCCCTGCGCCCTCCAACGCGCAGGCGCGGGAGTGGCTGGCGCGGCCCGATGCGTGGACCAATGGCCGCCTCGTGCTCTGGGGCGAGGCCGGCTGCGGCAAGACGCATCTGCTGCATCTCTGGGCCAAGGCGAACGGCGCCACGATCGTGGAAGGTACGCGGCTGCAGGGGCTGATCCGCCCAACCGGCCCGGTGGCGGTGGACGATGCCGAGCTGGTGCCCGAGCCGCGGGCGCTGCTGCATCTGCTCAACGCCGCGGCCGAGGGGGGCTTTCCCGTGCTGCTCGCCTCCCGCCTGCCGCCCGCGCGCATGGCCTATAAGCTGGCCGACCTGACCAGCCGGCTGCGCGCCGCGCAGAGCGTGGAGATCCTGCCGCCGGAGGACGAGTTGCTGGAGCTGCTGTTGGGCAAGCTCTGCGCCATGCGCCAACTGCAACTCAGTGTTCCGGTGCGCAACCTGCTGCTGCTGCATCTGCCGCGGGCCCCGGCCTATTACCGCGAGGCTGTGGCGCGGCTGGACCGCGCGGCGCTGGACAAGGGCGAGCGCATCACTCGCGGCTTGGCGATGGAGATGCTGACGGGGCTGGCCGAAGACGAATAACTGTTACAAACTCATCATGCCGGAAAAACCGAGGCGCTGTTAAGGATTAGAGCATGGATCAGATCAATTCGGCGGATGTTCCGCATATCGGCCAGGACGATCCGGCCCGCTTCATTAACCGTGAACTGTCCTGGCTGGATTTCAACTTCCGCGTGGTGGGGGAGGCGCGAAATGCCCGCCACCCGCTGCTGGAACGGCTGCGCTTCGTGTCCATCAGCGCCTCCAACCTCGATGAATTCTACTCGGTGCGTATCGCCGGTCTCATCGGCCAGGAGCGCGCCGGTGTGCTGGAGCGCTCGGCCGACGGCCTGACCCCGGGGCAGCAGCTGCACGCGATCAACGCCCGCGCGCGGGAGCTCATCGCCGCGCAACAGGCCGCCTTCGCCGACCTGCGCGAACTGCTGGCCCAGGCCGGGCTGGTCGTCTGCACCTCCGCCGAGTTGACCTCCGACGATGCCGCCTTCATCGACTCCTATTTCATGGAGCGCGTCTTCCCGGTGCTCACCCCGCTGGCGGTGGACCCGGCGCACCCGTTTCCCTTCATCCCCAATATGGGGCTGGTCATGGCGCTCACCTTGGCGCGCGATGACGACCGCGGCCAGATGTCGGCGCTGATCCCGCTCCCCAGCCAGATCGAGCGTTTCGTCCGCCTGCCGTCGCCCACCGGCCCGATTCGCTTCATCATGCTCGAAGAGCTGGTGGCGATGAACATGGGCCGTCTGTTCCCCGGCTTCACCGTGGAGGGCTCGGGCCTGTTCCGCGTCATCCGTGATACCGATGTGGAGTTCGAGGAAGAGGCGGAAGACCTCGTCCGTTCATACGAGACCGCGCTGAAGCGCCGCCGCCGCGGTGTGGCCATCCAGCTCACCATCCAGGCCGACATGCCGGCCGGTCTGCGCGAGCTGGTGATCGACGCGATCGAGGCCCCGGCCGAGGAAGTGTACAACGAGACAGGTCTCGTCGGGCTGGTGGATGTGAAGCAGCTCATCGTCGATGACCGGCCGGACCTGCTGTTCACGCCGTACACCGCGCGCTTCCCCGAGCGCATCCGCGATTTTGCGGGCGATTGCTTCGCCGCCATCCGCGCCAAGGACATCCTGGTCCACCACCCGTTCGAGAGCTTCGACGTGGTGGTGCAGTTCCTGCGCCAGGCGGCGGCCGACCCGGCGGTGGTCGCGATCAAGCAGACGCTCTACCGCACCAGCCGCGACTCCCCCATCGTCAAGGCGCTGATCGAGGCGGCCGAGGCGGGCAAATCCGTAACCGCCATGGTCGAGCTGCGCGCCCGCTTTGACGAGGAGGCGAATATCCGCCTCGCCCGCACCATGGAAGCCGCCGGCGTGCAGGTGGTGTTTGGCTTCGTCGGGCTGAAGACCCATGCCAAGGTCAGCTACGTCGTCCGCCGCGAGGCGAACAGCTTGCGCGCCTATGTGCATTTCGGCACCGGCAACTATCACCCGATCACGGCGCGGATCTACACGGACCTCTCCTTCTTCACCTGCGACCCGGCACTAACGCGCGACGCGGCGCGGCTGTTCAACTACATGACCGGCTACGCCCGCCCGGAGGAGATGGAGCAGCTGGCCTTCTCGCCGCTGACCACGCGCAAGACGATCGGCACGCTGATCGACACCGAGATCGCCAACGCCAAGGCCGGCAAGCCGTCCGGCATCTGGCTGAAGATGAACTCGCTGGTCGATGCCCGGCTGATCGACCATCTCTACGAAGCCTCGCGCGCCGGCGTGCCCATCTCCATCGTGGTGCGCGGCATCTGCTGCCTGCGCCCCGGCGTGCCGGGGCTGTCCGAGACCATCAAGGTGAAGTCCATCGTCGGGCGCTTCCTGGAGCATGCACGTGTCTGCGTGTTCGCCGATGGCCACCCGCTGCCCTCGCGCGAGAACAAGGTGTTCATGTCCAGCGCCGACTGGATGGCGCGCAACATGGATTACCGGGTCGAGACCTTCGTTCCCATCCATAACCCCAC
>DATIWS010000057.1:0-2142 GCA_035519275.1 Acidocella sp.
CTTCGGCGTGCCCGAGGTGTCGGTGTAGCCGGAGACATCCAGCGTGGTGACGTTCTGGGTCTTCGAGTCGGACGCCGACTGGGCGATGATCTGGGCCGCGCGCGGGGTCACGTTGTACTTATCCCAGTCGAAGAACACCAGATAGGTCTTGGCCGGGGCCGGGGCCGGGGCGGCCATCGGGGCCGGAGCAGGCGCCGGAGCCGGCGGCGGCGGCGGCGGATTGAAGATCTGGTAGCGCAGGCCGATCAGGAAGGTGTGGACGAACGGACGACCGAGCTTCGTCGAGCCATCAGCCCCGGTATTTACAGAGGTGGCATTGTATTTACGGCTGTCTGCCAACTGCATGAACCGGTATTCCGCCGTGAGCGAAAGCCCCTGCACCCAAGGCAGCGGGTAGGACAGGCCGGCGATCAAGTTATACGCGAAGCTGCCGGTCGTTCCCGAAATCGTGTGCTTGAAACTAGACACATCATTGATGTGGCTGGAGAGCTGCTGCCACTGATAACCAAGACCGGCACCAAGATAGGGGTAAATGGGCAGGTTGACATTGAAATCATACAGGGCGTTCGCCATCAGGCCATAGGTGTTCACGCCACCGGTGGCCGCGTATTGCATCCCGGAAGAAGCATCATCCTTGTGTACCGTGTTGCGATAATAATTACCGCTCAACTCGACACGGAAGCCATTGCCGAACCCGTAACCGGCCGAGAACGCACCAGCATAGGAGGGACGGGTGTCAAAATGCCCCGACTGGCCAGCGTGGTTGGTATAGCTATAGTCGAGCGGTTGGGACAGGCTGGTGCCCGCGCCAAGGCTGACATAAGGGCCAGTAACAGGCTGGGCCTGGGCCGCGAGCGGCAGAGCAAGGCAGGTAGCGGCCGCCAGAGCAAGACGGAATTTCATATTAAGTCTCCCTGAAAAGTTATCCGCCGATTACACTGAAACAGCGTGCCGTTCACCCGCTTCTGTTACCTGATCGCACCTTTTCCGATGGGTGTGGCGAATTTGCTTCGTCGTCAAAACGTCATAAAAGCCCCGGCATTTTCCGCCAGAGCTGGCTCTGGCGGAAGGCCGTAGCCGTTATCGCAGCATGATCCCGCGCGGCGATTGCGCGGCTTACGCATGCCCAGGCCGGAGCCAAACGGATTTTCGTGTTACAACCTTCATCGTTATAATTAACTCTACAGCTCCGCCGCACAGCCTCCCTGCATTACACCTGCCGGGGCGGCGTGGGCGGCGGCAGGAAATCCTGCAGATGCGACCACAAGGCGCTGTCTGGCGTCTTGGTCAGATCCTTGTTCAGCGTTCCTCCGAGCTTGGCGTGCGTCTCGGCGTTCAGTTCCCGGCGAATGACACTCAGCGTGTGCGCGGGCGCGGCGATGATTAGCACATCAAAGCTGTCGTCGCCCTGCATCACGTTCAACTCATGCGCGACATGCCCGGCGAATTTCTCCGCCTCCAGTTCCTGCGGGTCGTGCCTGGGCGTCATCGCATGATGCGCCGTGGAGTCGCTGTGGAACGAGGCGCCGGGATGGTCGCTGCGCAGTTCGGAAGACTGCTTGTGCGCGGCGGTGGATTCGATCCAGCGCTCGGTATGCAGCACGTTATGGGCATCGGCCCGGACGATGCGGGCATGCTCGCCATCGGCGATGGCGACAAGAAAACGCTTCTGCGTGGACATTCAACTTCCTCCTCTTGAGCGCGCAAGCCTAGTCCCGCGCCCGCCCATGGCGTTTGACCTAGGTCAATCTCCGGCTTCCCCCGATTTTTTGCCGCCGCCCGCGCTTGCGCGTATCCTGCGCGCCAGGAAAACGTTCTGAGGTGCACAAAACCATGGGTCAACCGCTTCGTCTCGTCGCGCTAGAAACCAGCCCGCCGGCCTTCTCCACCGAGGCGGCGGCCAGCATGGCCCGGGAGATTTTCGGCGTGGACGGCACGGCGCATCCGCTCTACGGCGAGCGCGACCAGAATTTCCGAATCAAGGCAGCCTCCGGCTCAGACATCATCGTCAAGATCCTCGGCCCCAACGAGGACCCGGGCAGCGTCGAGTTCCAGACCGCGGCGCTCTCGCACATCGCCATGATGGACCCCAGCCTGCCCGTGCCGCGCGTGCGCCGCACCGTGGCGGGCGAAGCCTACACG
>DATIWS010000058.1:0-6062 GCA_035519275.1 Acidocella sp.
GGCGGGCCGTCATGCAGCACGAATTTCCGCCGCCCCTGCCCCGCCGCGCGGAGCTTCTGCCACAGCCCCATCTCCTCCCAGCGCTTGAGCATCTCGGGCTCGCGCTTGGGCAATTCGCCGCGCATGGGGAACTCGGTGCGCGGCAGGAATACGGTGGCTTTGTAATCGGGGGTGGTGTCGGTCATGGGCTTAGGGGTTTCTCTTGATTTTCATCGCTGTCAAGCAGGCGGCGGGCCTCGGCGGCATCCAACAGGATCTGCGCCTTCAGCGCCTCGAAGCTGGGGAATTTCTGCTCCTCGCGGAGGAAATGGTGCAGGCAGACGGTTAGTTCCCGGCCGTAGAGGTCGCCGGAGAAGCCAAAGAAATGCGCCTCCAGGCGGGACTCGGTGCCGCCCACGGTGGGTCGCTGGCCGATATTTGCCACGCCCTTCACCACCGCGCCGTCGATCCGCGTGGTGACGGCATACACGCCGCGCTGCGGCTCCAGATGCCGCCCCAGCGGGATGTTGGCGGTGGGGAAGCCGATGGTGCGGCCCCGCTTGTCGCCGTGCATCACCTCGCCGCGAATGGAGTGCGGGCGCCCGAGCAGCGCCGCCGCGCGTTCCGGGTAGCCATCCTGGATGAGGCGGCGGATGCGCGAGGAGGAGATCGGCCCCTCCTTATCCGTCACCGGGGGCACAATGGTCAGCCCCATGCCCAGCGCCTCGGCCCGGGCGGCAAGGAAGGCGACATCGCCGCCGCGCCGATGGCCGAAGGCGAAATCCGCGCCGCAAACGAGATGCGCCGCGCCCAGCCCCTGGTGAAGAATTTCCACCACAAAGGCCTCGGCGGAGAGGTGCGCGAAGGCCGTGTCGAAGGGCAGCTCGTACAGATACTGCACGCCGAGCCCGGCCAGCGCCGCCGCGCGCTCCACCGAGAGCGTCAGGCGGAAGGGCGGGTCCTGCGGACGGAAAAATTCACGCGGATGCGGCTCGAAGGTGAGCACGGCGCGCGGCACGTCCGGCCGGGCGGCATGGGCGGCGCGCAGCACCGCCGCGTGGCCCAGATGCACGCCATCGAAATTGCCCAGCGCGATGGTGGCGCCGCGAGCCTCGTCAGGCAGGCCGCGCCAGTCGTGAAAAATCTTCATGCCGGTGCAAAAGCGCCAACACTTGGCCGCAGGTCAAGGGTGGGGCATGAAGGCCATGTATTGCAATAGCGGAGCGGGTCATCTCATGCGGGGCATTTTCAGGCTACTGGCCGGTATCTTGGTGGCGCTGGTCGTGATGTGGGCCGGGCTGTGGTGGTACGCGCAGGCGCGGCTGCAGGCGGCGCTGAAGGTCTACGCCGCCGAGATGACAGCGCCGGACGGCTCCACGAGCATGAGTTATGACGGCGTTTCCGGCGGGGGCTTCCCCTTTGCCGCCACCGCCACGCTGGACAATCCGCGCCTGACCATGCTGCTGCCGGGCAACGACATACCGGGCCCGCTGGCACTTGGCCTCAGCCGCGTCACGCTGCGGATTGACGTGTTCAACCCGCTGCTGCTGCACATCGACATGCCGGACAAAATCACCGGCCATGTGCCGCAGGGCGACGGCGCCGTGACCTTCGGCAGCTTCAACGCCACGGCACGGCTGGACCCGGCGGCGCTGTTCAACCCGCATGTCTTCGCCGTCCGCGCCGAGGACGCCGCGATAACCGACATCAACGTGCTGGCCTCCAGCGGCAGCCTGAAGGTGCTGCATATCGACAGCCTGCGCGTGCATCAGGCGCTGAACCCCTCGGCGAGCGCGGCGCAAACCGGCCTCGCCTTCACCGCGAACCTGGAGGGAATCGCCCTGCCTGGCTGGCTGACCCAGCTGCTGCGCGTGCCGTTTAACGGGCAGATGGCGCATCTGGGGCTGAACGTGACGCTCTCCGGCCCGGCGGATTGGCCGGCCGTGGCGGAGCAGCTCCAAAACCAGCCCGAGGGCGCGGACAAGACCAAATTCCTGGCCAACGCGCTGCATGACTGGGCCACAAAGGGCGGCAACGGCACGGCCAGCGTGAGCCTGACCGAGGGGCCGAGCACGCTGAACGCCAATGGTACGGTGAAGTTCGACGCCAACGCCCAGCCCGACGGCACCGCGGATGTCACCGCCAACCACCTGGACGCGCTGACCGCCGCGATCACCACCGCCTATCCGCAAACGCAGGACGCCATCAACAAAGCCGAGGCGCAGCTGGCGCCGTATCTCTCCGCCAGCAGCGCCGGGGGGCAGGAGCTGAACATCCACGCCACCTATGGCAGCGGCGGGGTGATGGTGAACGGGAAGAAGGCGGCGGAGATGCCGCCGCTGGACTGGAGCCTCCTGACCAGCCTGCCACCGGTCCAGGCGCCGGGCGACGGCTCGGGCGCCGCCGGGCAGTAGCGCCTAGTCCCGCATGACCGGCCCGCACCAGCCGGGCAGATAGGCGGCCTCCTGCTCCTTGGCGAGGCTCATGGCATACGCCAGGGCCTTGTCCGGGTCTGAGTCCAGCAGATCGGGCCGGACGCGCCGGCGCAGGTAATCGGCCCACAGGAACTCGCTGAAAGGCGTTGTGTCCTTGGCGAAGCCACCGGCCCGGCGCAGCGCCCCGGAGAGGCTGCGATACGGGTCATCCGCCATCTCGCCCACATGCTTGGGCAGGTGTTTCGGCCCGCGCCGTTCGCCCGCGGCGTCGTACAGATGCATCCAGGCGCGGTTGTCGAGGTGTATCCAGAAGGCCTCGGGCTCCAGCGCCGAGAGATCCGCCACCACGGTCGTCGCCACCTCTTCCACCCCTTCCTCATGCAGGGCGCGGGCGAGATGGTGATGGTCGATGATGTATGGCTTGCCCTTCGGCCCCAGCACCACAGGGATGAGGTGCGTGCCCAGATATTCCGCCCTCTGTTCCGCCGCGCGGCTGCGCCACTCCTCGCGCTTCTGCGCCACCTCGCGCAGGCCGACGGTAAGCTGCGTCGGCCGCAAGTGCTTGATCTGGAGGGGAATCAACCGAGGTTCGCGCGCGAATGTCATGATGCCCTCAAGCAACAAGGCCACACCGGGGCGGAGCTATCCGCCACGGCGCGGCCATGATGCCTAAGACAACGGCGCGGTCAATGAATTAGATCAAATCCGGCCGGAAATCGCCCGATGCTGCGAACCCGGGCGCGCACGAACGGCGTGCACGCCCCGGAGCACGGTTGCGATTACTGCTGGGCCGAGGCAGCCTTGTCGATCTGGTTCTGCATGGCGGTGAGCAGAGCCGAGACACTGCCGCCATTGTCGGTAACGACGGAGGCATAGTCGTTGCGCGTGGTGATGCGCATCGAGGTCCCGGCCACGATCACGTCCACGATCTGCGGCTTGCCGCCGATCTCTTCCACATCCCAGCCGACATCGGCCGGGGCCTTGCCCGGGGTGGTGATGGTGGTGTCCACCAGCACGCCGTCGGCCTGCGGCGTGGCGCCGGTCACGACGAAGCTGACGCCCTGATAGGCTTTGATCTGGTAGGTGATGTTGTACGAGAGCAGCTGGTGGAACAGCTGCTGGAACTTGTCGTGCTGCGCCGGGGTGGCGACGTTGATGTAGCGCCCGAGCACGTAGTCCCCCACCTGGTCCACGGCGACGATCTGGTTCACCAGCGTGCGCAGCTGCGTGGCCTTGTCGGTCGGCGAGCCGCCGCCATTGACGATGGTCACCAGCTGCTGCCCGGATTGGTCGATGAAGGCCTTGGCGTCGTCAGCGGTCATGGCTTGCGCCTGGGCGGCGGTCGCTATCATGCCCAGCATCGGCGCGGCCAAGGCTGCGCCCAGAATAAAGCGGCGGAAATGCATGTCTGTCCTTGTGTTCTAAGCGTCAGTGAACGTAGTACGGCGTACCGGGAGCGCCATTGGCCCCCTGCAAGTCGTGCTGCTTAATCAACTGGATCTGTGAGTCACGAGATTGGCGATAAAGGCTCCGGAATGTGGCATAGGGGTCCAGCGCCGTGGCGTTGATCTGGTCGATGGTATCGAGCAGGCCGGCGCGAGTGTTGATCAGGTGCAGGCCGCCCTCGGCGTAGCCGAAATCGTCGAGCGCGGTGCTCGCGGGCGCCAGCTCCATCGGCGTGCCGTACAATTCGGCGGGGATGTTCGAGGCATCGCGCACGCCGGACGGGCCGAACACCGGCAGGTACAGATACGGGCCGGGCGGCACGCCCCACATGGCCAAGGTCAGGCCCAGATCGGTGTCCGTTTCCTTATAGCCGAGCGCGCTGGCGGGATCGAAAATACCGCCTATGCCGATGGTGGAGTTGATCAGGAAGCGCATGAACGAGGTGCCGGCGTCGGTCGGCATGCCTTCCGCCATGAAGTTGATGGTGCGCGCCGGCTCGTTGATATTGCTGGCGAAGTAGCCGACATGGTTGCGGATGGGCTGAGTGGTGACAGCCACGTAGCCCTTGGCCACCGGCTTCATGGCGTAGCGGTCGAGCGTGTTGTTGAACCGGAAGAAGGCCCGGTTGGTCGGCTCCAGCGGATCGTTAAGCTGCTGATAAGCCTGATAATTTGCGGTGTCCGATTTCGGTGGCGGAGTGGCGCAGCCTGACAGGCCGATCGCCAGCAGCGACGCACCAAGACCAAGAGCCTGCTCGAGCCGGCGTTTAAAGCCCTTCACGTATTTCACCTGCACCTGTCCTGTCTCCTTCTTGGCACGCCCTGGGGAGCGGCATAGCCAATGTTATGTGATGTTCATTAACCCGCCTTCAACATGGACGCTACCTCTAGCTCTGCATGCACGCTAGACCTTGCGTAAATGTGGCGGTGCTGCCACGAGACGGGTCCGACGGAGTTATATATATAGACATGCCCCATTCCCCTCACCCCGATACGCTGGAACGCTGGGCCTCTGGCACGCGCATCGCCCCGCTGCCGGCGCGTGAAGGCTTGGCGCCGCCGGCCATTTCCTTTGAATTCTTCCCGCCCAAGACCCCGGCGCTGGAGACCCAGCTCTGGGCCTGCATCGAGCGCCTGGCCACGTTGCGGCCGAATTTCGTCTCCGTCACCTACGGCGCGGGCGGCAGCACGCAGGAGCGCACCCATGCCACTGTGGTGCGCATCGTGCAGGAGACCGAGCTGACCCCGGCTGCGCATCTCACCTGCGTTGGCGCCGCGCGCGAGACTGTGGACGAGGTCGCCCGGCGCTACTGGGCGGCGGGAGTGCGGCATATCGTCGCCCTGCGCGGCGACCCGCCGAGCGGCGAGGCATACACGCCGTATCCGGGGGGCTATGCCTTCGCGGCCGATCTGGTCGCGGGGCTGAAAAAGGTCGCGGATTTCGAGATCACCGTCGCCGCCTATCCGGAAACCCACCCGCAGGCGCTGAGCCCGGAAGCGGACCTCGATAACCTCAAACGCAAGCTCGATGCCGGGGCGACGCGCGCGATCAGCCAGGTGTTCTTCGATAACGGCATCTTCCTGCGCTTCCTCGACCGTGCGCTCGCCGCCGGGATCAAGGCGCCGATCGTGCCGGGGATCATGCCTGTCACCAACTTCACCCAGGCCGTGAAATTCTGCACCGCCTGCGGCACCTCCGTGCCGAAATGGATGGCGGGAATGTTCGAGGGGCTGGATGACGACGTGGAGACGCGGCGCATGGTTTCGGCGGCGGTGGCGGCCGAACAGGTGCGGCTGCTGCAGGCCAACGGCATCGACGAATTCCACTTCTACACGCTCAACCGGCCGGACCTGACCTACGCCATCGCCCGCATCCTGGGCGTGAAGCCGCAGCCCAAAGCCGAATGAGCGATTATCTCGCCGGGCTGAACCCGGCCCAGCGCGAGGCCGTGGAGACCACCGAGGGGCCGGTGCTGGTGCTGGCGGGCGCCGGCACGGGCAAGACGCGGGTGCTCACCACCCGTTTCGCCCATGTGCTTCTCACCAAACGGGCCTTCCCCAACCAGATCCTTACCGTCACCTTCACCAACAAGGCGGCGCGGGAGATGCGCGAGCGCTTAGGCAAACTGCTCGGCCAGCCTGTGGAAGGGCTGTGGCTTGGCACGTTCCATGCCCTGTGCGCGCGCATGCTGCGGCGCTTCGC
>DATIWS010000059.1:0-9458 GCA_035519275.1 Acidocella sp.
GGCTCGGACCCAACCCGTGGCTTGCCGGGGGAGACGCCTTGAAAACGTGGCTGGCAACCGAAGGAAACAGAAGATGCGCATCCTGGTGGTAGAGGACGATCTCGAAGCTCAGCGTTATCTGGTCAACGGGCTCAAGGAGGCCGGTCACGTCGTTGACGATGCGGCCGACGGCGAAACGGGCCTCACGCTTGCGATGTCGCGGCCCTACGACGTCGCGGTGATCGATCGCATGCTGCCCAGGATGGACGGGCTCAGGATGGTGGAGGAACTGCGCGAGCATGCGAACGTCACGCCGGTCCTCTTCCTGAGCGCGCTTTCCGATGTCGACGATCGGGTGAAAGGTCTGAAAGCAGGCGGCGACGACTACCTCACCAAGCCCTATGCCTTCGTCGAGCTCCTCGCCCGCATCGATGCGCTCATGCGCCGCCGTCATCCGGGTGCGGTGAAGACGCGGCTCCAGGTCGGCGATCTGGAGCTCGATCTGCTCACCCGCGCCGCCAAGCGCAGCGGCACCGACATCGAACTTCAGCCGCGCGAATTCCGCCTGCTGGAATATCTGATGCGCCATGCCGGCCAGGTGGTGACGCGCACCATGCTCCTCGAAGGCGTGTGGGATTACCATTTCGACCCGCAGACCAACGTGATCGACGTGCACATCTCCCGCCTGCGGCAGAAGATCGACAAGCCCTTCGACCAGCCGCTGCTGCATACCGTGCGCAACGCCGGTTACATGCTGCGCGCAGAGGAGGCGTAGCGCCGAACGCCGCATGGAAGTGACCCAGCCCCTGATGCCAGACGCAAGGCGAAAGCCGGATGCGCCCAGGATGGAAAACGGGGCGGGGCGGCGCTCACAACCGCTGATCCGCTCGGCCGGGATACGCTTCGCGCTCAGCTACGGCATTGTCTTCGCCTTGGCGTCCTTCGTGCTCGCCTTCTCGCTGTGGCACTCCACGTCCGAACTGCTGCAGCGGCAGGTGCAGAGCGCCATCCATGACGACGTCACCCTGCTGGCCGAGCATGATCAGGTCGGGGGGGCGTCGTCGGTGGCCGCTGCTGTGCAGGACCGGCTTGCCAACAACCAGAATGCGGACGGGATCTATCTGCTGGAAGATGCCGCCGGGAACCGGCTGGCCGGTAATCTGGATAAATGGCCGGTCGGGCTGACGCGGATGGAGACCTGGTACAAGCTGCCGGTGCGCCGGGACGGCACGGCGTCGAGGGCGTTGCTGCGCGCCATGGAGCTGCCGACCGGTGAAAAGCTGCTGGTCGGGCGCGACGTGCGTGCTCTGCTCGGCCTGCGCGACACGCTGCGCGGCGCCATGATCGGCGCCGCCAGCGTCATCGTGGTGCTGGGGCTGCTCAGCACCTTGCTCATCCGCGCTTTGTTCCGGGGGATGATCCGCGACATCTCGAACACCACCCGGGCCATCGCCCAGGGCGACCTCTCGCGCCGGGTGCCGCGCACGGGCAAGGGCGACGAGTTCGACGAGCTGGCCGGGCTGATCAACGACATGCTGGACCGCATCTCCCGGTTGATGGACGGGGTGCGCCAGGTCTCCAACGCCATCGCGCATGATCTTCGAACGCCGATCACCCGTGCCCGCACCCGGCTGGAGGACGCAGCCGCCCATGCGACATCGCCCGAGGCGGTGCAGACTGCGATCGAGCGCGCGACCCAGGATCTGGACGGCATCGTCAGGGTCTTCGAGGCGCTGCTCCGCATTGCCGAGATCGAGGCCGGCGCCCGCCGCGCCGCGTTTTTCGCGGTGGACCTTTCGCCCATGCTCCGCGACATGGATGAACTCTACCACGCCGTGGCCGATGAGTGTGGGCTAAACCTGCAAGCCGGCATAGCCGCCTCGTTGCCGGTGTTCGGCGACCGCGAACTGGTGCAGCAGGCCGTGGCCAACCTGCTCGACAACGCGCTGAAGTTCTCCACGCCGGGGGAGGTCATCCGGTTTTCCGCCGCGCTCAACGACGCGATGGTGGAGATCACAGTGGCCGATCGCGGGCCGGGGATCGCCGAGGCCGACCGGGCCCGCGCGACCGAGCGCTTCTTCCGCGCAGAGGCGGCCCGCCATACCGAGGGCGCCGGCCTTGGCCTGGCGCTGGTGGCCGCGGTGGCGCAGCTGCATAACGGCACGCTGGAGTTACTGGATAACGGCCCCGGCCTGCGCGCGGTGCTCCGCATTCCGGCACGGCGCGCCGTGGCGTGAAAAAACGGCGCCGGTTGTTGCCCGGCGCCGCTGTATCGCGTGGTGTGTGGTGAGGCTTCAGGCCTCGATCACCGCAGCCGCTGTCTCCAGGTCGCGCTCTATGCCGTCCAGCACCTGCGGGGAGCGCTGCTTGATGAAGCTGAACCAAGCGAAGCCGATCAGCAGGTAGGCGGCAAAGGCATAGGGGAAGTAGTTATACGGCGCCGCCGGCACCGGATACACCGAGCCGCCCAGTGCAAAGAGCATGAACAGCACGCCCGCCACGCCATAGACCACGTGCAGTGGCTTGAGCTCGCCACTCCGCTTCAAGAATACCGGGGCGGCGATGGAGCACAGCAGGTACACGGTGATGAACCCGTAAGAGGCCAGCGTGCCGTACCAGCCGTAGGTGCTGGTCTCGGTCTGGCTGGAGAAGGCGGCGCAGACGGCGAGGTTGAGCACGATGCCCGCGGTGAGCGCCGCGAAGGGCGTCTTGTGGGTCTTGTGCACGAGGCCCATGGAATTGTGCACGAACTGGTAGCGGCCCAGCGAGAACAGCATGCGGCCGAAGGCATTCAGCGAGGCCAGCGCGCAGGCAAAGGACGACACGGTGGCGCCGAAATACACCGGGGCCGTAAGCCAGGGGCTGATGCGGTTGGTGATGTCGCCCAGCGGCGCCGAGGAGCTGCCGAGATTGGCGCCGTTGTCGCTAAAGCCCTGGGTGATGGCGTAGGTGGTGATGGTGAAGAAGATGCCCGAGAAGATCGCCGTCGCGATGATCGCCTTGGGGATGGTGATGTGCGGGTCCTTGGTCTCCTTGCCCAGCGAGGCCGCGGATTCGAAGCCCACGAAGGAGAAAATGGCGAACACGATGGCCTGGGTGATGCCGCCGGCACTCGCCCCCTGCAGGGTGAGCTGCGTGGTGTCGGGTGTGAAGTGGTAGTGCGCGAAGGTGACGATCATCACCGCCAGGATGATCGTGACCGAGATGGCCTCCAGCGCCAGGCCGATGCGCGAGGAGATGCGGATGTCGCGTGTGGCGAACAGCCAGACCAGGCCCGAGATGATGATGTAGAGCGCTACATTCGGGATGGCGAGCGTAAAGCCCAGCGAGGAGAAGAAGGTCTTGACGAAGAGCGAGGTGGCGATGGTTAGCGCCATGGCTGTGAAGATATAGGCCGCCAGCATGGCCCAGCCCGCGAGCACGCCCCAGACCGGGCCCAGGGAGCGCGATACATAGATGAAGAACGAGCCCGCCGCCGGGATGCGTCCGGCCAGCGCCGCGATATTCTGCGCGACCATGATCAGCGCCACGGTGCAGAGCGAGAACACCAGCCACGAGCCTGTGCCCGCCATGCCCGCCACAATCGCCACACCAAGCGCCGGCGTGAGCGTGGGCGAGACATTGGCCACAGATTGGCCAAGCGCCTCGAAAAACGACAGACTATCCTTGCGTAACTCAGACATTAAACATCCCCCGTGGCTTGCGGAAAACCACCGAGGACTGGCACGGCTAACCCTGAACGCCGCCGGTACGTTACGGCTCCGGCGTTATGGGCTTTCTTTTAGTGCAAAAAACTTTCTTTGCAAGCACGGTTTGGCGGCGCCGCGCCGGGTGGTTACGCGCTGACCTTGTCCTCCGCGCCGATGCCGAGTTGCTTGAGCTTGCGGTGCAGGGCGCTGCGCTCCATGCCGACGAAATTCGCCGTGCGCGAGATGTTGCCCCCGAAGCGCAGCAGCTGGGCCTGGAGGTACTGCGTTTCGAACACGTCGCGTGCCTCGCGCAGGGGTAGGGAGAGCACGTCCGCTGCCGGGTCGATGGCCAAAGCCTGCGGCGCATGGGCGGAAAGCTCGGTCGGCAGATGCTCGGCATGGAACTGCTCGCCCGGCTCGTTCGAGCGCATGATCATCAGCCAGTCCATGATGTTGCGCAGCTGGCGGACATTGCCCGGCCAGTTGTGCGCCTGTAGGGCGGCGACGGCGTCCGAAGCCAGGGAGCGCGTCGGCAGGCCGGAGATTTCCGCCGCGTGCTTGAGGAAGCTCTCGGCCAAAGTGGGGATGTCCTCGCGCCGTTCCCGCAACGCCGGCACGCGCAGCGGAACCACGGCGAGGCGGTAATACAGATCCTCGCGGAAATGCCCGGCGGCGATCTCCGCCGGCAAATCCTTCGCCGTGGTGGCCAGCACGCGGATATCCACCTTCACCCGCGAGGTGCCGCCGACGCGCTCGAAGCTCTGGTCCTGCAGCACGCGGGCGATCTTGCCCTGGGTCTCCAGCGGCAGCTCGGAGACTTCGTCGAGCAGCAGCGTGCCGCCATGAGCGCGCTCCAGCACGCCGAGCTTGCGCGGGGTGCCCGGGCCTTCCGCGCCCGGCTCCACGCCGAACAGCTCGCTCTCGAAGCGCTCGGGCGCCAGAATGGCGCAGTTCAGCGCCACGAAGGTGCCGTCCGCGCGGCGGGACTTGGCGTGGATCATGCGTGCCACGGTCTCTTTTCCGGCGCCGGGGGGGCCGGAGATGAGCACGCGCGAGCCGGTGGGGGCGACCTTCTCGATCGCCGCGCGCAGGGTGGCGATGCCATTCCCCTCGCCGATCAGGTTGCTCTCGCCGCCAATGCGCAGGCGCTTCAGCTCTTCGTTCTCCTGGGTCAGCTTCGCCGCTTCCAGCGCGCGCTTGACCACCAGCAGCAGCCGGTCGGAGTTGAAAGGTTTCTCGATGAAGTCGTAGGCGCCGCGCTGGATGGCGGCGACAGCGGTCTCGATGGTGCCGTGGCCGGAGATCATCACCACCGGCACGCGCGGTTCTTCCTGGTGCAACGCCTCGAGAATGCCGATGCCGTCCAGTTTCGAACCCTGAAGCCAAACGTCGAGAATAACGAGATTCGGCCGGCGCGCCCGGTAGGCGGCCAGCGCATCGTCCGAATTTCCGGCGCTGCGGGCCTCGTAGCCCTCGTCGCGCAAAATCGCTTCGACCAACATCCGAATATCCGGCTCGTCATCCACGATCAGTATTTCGGTCATCCCGCCGGCAACTCCCTCACATCATCCACCGCCGCAGTTTTCGCCAGCGCTGGCAGGCTCAACGACACTTCCGCGCCCACGCCACCAGGGGCCGGTTTCAGTTCCAGCCACCCACCATGGTCCTCCATGATCTTGGCGACAATGGCAAGGCCAAGCCCGGTGCCTTTGGGCTTGTGCGTCACATAGGGCTCGATCAGCCGGGCGCGGTCGGTCTCCGGCAGGCCGATGCCGTCATCCGTCACGCTGAGCACCGCCATGCCGTTCAGTGCGGCAAGGCGCAGCGTGACGCGCTTCGCCCCCGCGCGCATCCCCACCGCATCCGCCGCGTTCTGCAACAGGTTGGTCAGAGCCTGGCCGAGCAAACGGCGGTCGCACACCGCGCGCAGCGGCGCGTCGATGATCACGTCCCACTCGATCTGCGGATGGGCGACGCGCTGCAGCACCATGGCCTCACGGGCGATGCGCTCCAGCGATTCGGGGTGCATCACCGGTGCTGGCATGCGCGCGAAGGAGGAGAACTCGTCCACCATGCGGCCGATATCGCCGACATGGCGCACGATCGTCTCCGCGCACTGGGTGAAGCTCTCAGGGTCGGAGGTGATCTCCTTGGCGAAGCGGCGCTTCAGCCGCTCGGCGGAAAGTTGGATGGGGGTGAGCGGGTTCTTGATCTCGTGCGCGATGCGCCGGGCGACGTCCGCCCAGGCGGCCTTGCGCTGGGCTGCCATCAATTCCGTCACGTCGTCAAAGGTCACGATAAACCCATCCGGAACCCCAGAATTCATCTCCACGCTGATGCGCACCAACAGCACGCGTTTATGCATGGCGGGGCCGTGCTCGATCTGCGCTGTCGCCGGACGCTCGGGCGCGGCCACCACCGTGGCGATGAGGGGGGCGAATTCAGGCACCACCTCGGCCAGATTCCGGCCAATCTGCGGCAAGAGATCGATTCGAAGCAACTCCGAAGCGGCGCGGTTGGGCAGCTCGATGCGGCCCTTTTTGTCCAGGCCGATTACGCCGGCGGACACGCCCGCCAGCACGGTCTCGGTAAAGCGGCGGCGCTCGTCGAGCTGGTTGTTCACGTCCAGCAGCTCGCTGCGCTGGGCGGCGAGCTGTGCCGCCATGCGGTTGAAGGCGCGTGACAGCCCGGCCACCTCGTCGCCGGTCAAGGTCTCGGGCACGCGCACGGAGAGGTCGCCCTCGCGCACCTTCTCGGCGGCGCGGATCAGATGCCCGATCGGCTTGGCGATCTGGTTGGCGATGACGAGGCCGAACCCGACAAGGGCCGAGAGCACCAGCAGCGCCAGCACCGCGATGATCAGCGCGAAGGAGACCTCCAGGCTGGCGCGGTTTTTGGCCAGGCGCTGGTATTCCGCCACGGCCTCCTGCGTCCTGTTCACATGGTCGAGAATCGCCGGGTCGACCGGCTTCTCGATCATCAGCATCATCGGCGGCGTCATGTCGAGCTTCACCACCGCCTGCTCCACCGTGCTGCCCGGCGGGCTGACCACCGGCACCTGCCCGGTGCTGGCCTGGGCGATCGTCCGCCCATCCGGCACGGTGGCCGCCATGCCGGCGAACAGCCCCGCCGAGGCGACGATCTCCCCGTTCAACGGCTCGAAGATCACCGCCTGGGTCAGGCCGCGCACCGTCGCCTGGTTGACGAGGTAGGTGGCGAACTCGTTCGGGTTGCCGAAAAACACCGATCCGCCCTGCGAGAGGTCGTTGGCCATGGCCAGGGCGTCGAGCCGGATGTCGTTGTCGTGCTCCTGCAGATAGCCCTGGGCCACCTGGTTGCTCTCGTCCAGCGCCGTCTGCACACGCTGGTTGAACCATGCCTGGATGCCGAAGTTGAAGAACACGATGGCGAAGATCGCCACGACGATGGCCGGCACCGCGGCCACGCCGCCGAACAGGAAGACCAGCCGCACATGCAGCCTGGCACCCGCGGCACCCCGCCGGTGTTCCAGCAGGATGCGCGTGACGCGCCCCGCCAGCAGGATGATGAGCAGCAGCAGGGCGGCGAAATCGGCGATGATCATCGCCACCGCCACGCCGGAATGCACGGAGAGCTTCACCCGCCCGGCCAGGATGCCGAACGAGGCCAGGCCGAGCAGCAGCGCCGAGGATGCCACCAGCAGCGTGGAGACGCGCCCGAGCATCAGGTCCAGCACATAGGCCCAGCCGGAGCGCGGCGTGGTGTTGTCTCCGTTCAGCATCAGGCGTTCACCCTCCGCAAGCAGGTTGCCTCATCCAACCCGGCGCTGCACGCCGATGCCGTGCTCGCGGATCTTTTTGCGCAGCGTATTTCGGTTGAGCCCAAGCAGGGCCGCGGCGCGGATCTGGTTGCCGCGGGTCTCGGCCAGCGTCATGCGGATGAGCGGGCGCTCCAGCTCCGCCAGGGCGCGCTCGTAGAGCACGCCTTCCTCGCCGGATTCGCGGATGGCGGTGAGCAGCCGGGCGATATGGCGCTCGACCACGGTGGTCATGCCGTCCGCGTCGTCGCTGATGGCGGCGGGGGGCGCTGCCTCGGCCATGGCATAGTCGGCCAGCTCCTGGGCGATGATCTCCTCGGTGATCACTGGCTGCGGCACCAGCGCGGCGAGGCGGCGGATCAGGTTCTCCAGCTCGCGCACATTGCCCGGCCAGCGATAGGCCGAGAGCAGGGCCATGGCCGCGGGGTCGATGGTTTTCGCAGGCAGCCCCTCGGCCTGCGCCTTGTTGAGGAAATGCTGGGCGAGCACGGGGATGTCGTCCGGCCGCTCGCGCAGGGGCGGCAGGCGGATGGGCACGACGTTGAGGCGGTAGAAGAGGTCCTCGCGGAACTGGCCGGAGCGGATCAGCGCGCGCAGGTCGCGGTGGGTGGCGGCGATGATGCGGGCATTGGCGCGGATCGGCTGGCGCCCGCCGACGGTGGTGTATTCGCCCTCCTGCAGCACGCGCAGCAGGCGGGTCTGCGCCTCGGGCGGCATGTCGCCGATCTCGTCCAGGAACAGCGTGCCGCCGGCCGCCTGCTCGAAGCGTCCGACATGCCGGTTGGTGGCGCCGGTGAAGGCGCCGCGCTCATGCCCGAACAGCTCCGACTCGATCAGCTCGCGCGGAATCGCCGCCATGTTGATGGCGACGAACGGCCCGTTGCGGCGGCGCCCGTAATCGTGCAGGGCGCGGGCCACCAGCTCCTTGCCGGCGCCGGATTCACCGTTGATCATCACCGTCAGGTCGGTGGTCGTGAGCCGGGCGATGACGCGGTAGATCTCCTGCATCGCCGGGCTGCGCCCGATCAGCGGCATGGCGTCCTCGTCGGACGGTTCCGCCGCCTTGGCGTGGGCGGCCAACGATATGGGCTGCTTCAGCGCGCGGTCCACCACGGCGAGCAGGTCGGCAAGGTCAAAGGGCTTGGGCAGGTACTCGAAGGCGCCGCGCTGGGTGGCCTGCACGGCCGTGGTCAGCGTGCTTTGCGCGCTCATCACGATCACCGGCAGCTCCGGGCGGATGCGGCGGATGCGCGGGATCAGGTCCAGCCCGTTCTCGTCGGGCATGATGACATCGGTGATGACGACATCGCCCTCGCCATCCTCCACCCAGCGCCACAGCGTGGCGGCGGAGGAGGTGGCGCGCACCTGATACCCGGCGCGGCCCAGGGCCTGGGTCAGTACAGTACGGATCGAGCGGTCATCATCGGCGACGAGGATAGTCGGCAGGGTCATGATATTGTTCAGGTACTTTCGTTCGGGTCTTCGTACACCGGCAGATGGATGCGGAATTCCGTGCGGCCGGGGCGGCTGTCCACGTCGATCAGTCCGCCATGGTCGGCGACGATCTTGGCGACCAGCGCCAAGCCGAGGCCCGAGCCCGCCGCCTTGGTGGAGACGAAGGGCTCGAACAGATGCCGGCGGATATCCTCGGGGATGCCGGGGCCGTTATCGCGCACGGAGACGAAGATGGGCAGGTTGGCGCGGGAGCGCCCGGCCGAGGCCGAAAGCCGCACGCCATGCTGGAAGCCGGTGGAGAGGTGGATCTCGCCATCCTGCCGGTCGGCGCCCTCGATCGCCTCGGCGGCGTTCTTGATGAGGTTGAGCAGGACCTGGATCAACTGGTCGCGGTTGCCGAGCACATGCGGCAGCGAGGGATCGTAACTCTCGATGAACTTGATCCGCGTGGCGAAGCCGCTGCCCGCGAGCTTGCGCACATGCTCCAGCACGCGGTGGATGTTCACGCTCTGGCGCTCCAGCTTCTTCTCGCCGAAGGT
>DATIWS010000060.1:0-2115 GCA_035519275.1 Acidocella sp.
CCGCGGGTCGCTCTGGTCATTTTCATCGGCACCATGTTACGCTGCACCATCTGAATTCAGCAGATCGTCATGATGGAGGCCCGCCTGGACCAAATTCAACAAAATGAAGATCAACCGGCCCCGCCCAGGCCGCCGGAACACCGGCTCAGTCCCGACACAAATTCATAAAATTGAGGTAACTTCATGAAAACCTGCCTGATCACCGGCATAACGGGACAAGACGGCGCGTATCTCGCGCAACTGCTTTTACAGAAAGGTTACCGCGTCGTCGGCGTGCTGCGCCGCTCGGCGTCGTCGGACATTGTGGGCGAGCGCATGCGCTGGCTTGGCATTCTTAACGACGTGGAGCTCGTCGACGGCAACCTCATCGACATCTCCAGCCTGATCCGCATCATGCAGAACGTGCAGCCGGATGAGGTCTATAACCTCGCCGCGCAGAGCTTTGTCGCCGCCTCCTGGAACCAGCCGCTGCTCACCGGCGAGGTGACGGGCATGGGCGCCGTGAACGTGCTGGAAGCCGCGCGGATCACCGGGCTCAAGGCGCGGGTCTACCAAGCCTCGTCGTCGGAAATGTTCGGGCTTATCCAGGAGCCGCAGCAGAGCGAGAAAACGCCGTTCTACCCGCGCTCCCCCTATGCGGCGGCGAAGCTCTACGCGCATTGGATGACCGTGAACTACCGCGAGAGCTTCGGCATGCATGCGTCTTCCGGCATTCTGTTCAACCATGAAAGCCCGCTGCGCGGCATCGAGTTCGTCACCCGCAAGATCACCGATGGCGTGGCCCGCATCAAGCTTGGCCTGGCGAAGGAATTGCCGCTTGGTAATCTCGAAGCCAAGCGCGACTGGGGCCATGCGCGCGACTATGTGCGCGCCATGTGGCTGATGCTGCAGCAGGACACGCCGGATGATTACGTGATCGCCACCGGCCGCACGACGAGCATCCGCGAATTCTGCCGCATGGCCTTCGCCCATGCTGGCCTGAACTACGAGGATCATGTCGTTATCAATCCGAAGTTTCTTCGTCCGGCCGAGGTCGATGTCCTGCATGGCGACCCAACAAAGGCGCGGCAGGCGCTCGGCTGGCAGCCGGAAACCTCGCTGGAGGATATGGCTGCGGAAATGGTGGAGGCGGACTTGGCCCGCCACCGCGCGCGCCTGAGCAAGTGATGGCCGCACCAGTCCTGGTCACGGGCGCCGGCGGCTTCGCCGGCCGCCATGTCTGCGCGGAACTCGCCGCGTCCGGCGCCGAGATCATCCGTTCCAAAGCCAGAATCACCGACCGTGCCGCCGTGCGCGCGCTAATCGGTGAAAGCCAGCCCGCCTGCTGCCTGCATCTCGCGGCCATCGCCGCGATCGGCGTGGCGCGGGCCGAGCCGGACCGGGCCTGGGACGTCAACCTGCACGGCACGCTCAACCTCGCGAACGCGATACGCGATCTGGCGCCGCAATGCCGGCTGATCTTCATCTCCTCCGCCGATATTTACGGCGGCAGCTTCCGCGTCGGCCACGCGCTGGATGAGCAGGCGCCGCTCGCCCCGCTCAACACCTATGCCGCGACAAAGGCCGCCGCCGACCTCGCCCTCGGGGCCATGGCGGCGGAAGGTCTCGCCGTGCTGCGTCTGCGCGCCTTCAACCATACCGGCCCCGGCCAGAGCGAGGATTTCGTCATCCCCGCCTTTGCCCGGCAGATCGCGCGGATCGAGGCCGGGCTGGCGCCGCCCGTCATCCGGGTGGGGGCGCTGACGCCGGAGCGGGATTTCCTCGATGTGCGCGATGTCGCCCGCGCCTATGCGGCAGCAATCACCCGCGCCGGCACGCTGCCAGGAGATACGATCCTGAACATCGCCTCCGGCACGCCGCGGCGGATCGGGGATATCCTCGCCTCGCTCCTGGCGCTCTCGAAAGTGGAGGTAAGCATCGAGGAAGATCCGGCGCGCCTCCGGCCCTCCGACATTCCGCGCGCCATCGGTGATGCTCACCTCGCGCGGCAATTACTGGACTGGCAACCCCGTATCGCCTGGCAGGACACGCTGGCCGATGTACTCAACGACTGGCGCGCCCGCGTGCGCAACGACGGAGGCTAACCATGCGCATCTGGATAGACGTGGAAGATCT
>DATIWS010000061.1:0-3063 GCA_035519275.1 Acidocella sp.
CTGACACCATCGGCCCGACGCCATGTCCGCTTGCCTCCCGACGCCGTCGTGGTGGGCGAAGCAGGTTGCGCAAAACCGCGGCAACGACGTTGGAATGGAGAAGATTCTTCTTTTGGCACAACGGGCGCCGCCTGAGCACACGCCATGGCCCGGCTTGACCGCATAGGCATCAAGATAAGCCCTTCCAAGGGAATTCCATTTGTCGTTTGCGTTTGCGTCTTGGACTAAGGAGGCGGCGGTATGCCGCCGTCCTGGCGCTGAGCACGGTGGCGATGCAGTGTCGTCCCACGAGCAAGGCCGCGCGCATTGTATCGATGATGAATTTCTGGATCCGCCAGAGCGAGGGAGAAGCCCGGGCCGTCTCCGAGTCCTCAGGGGAAAGACTCCAGGACTTCCTGGCAAATGTCTTCGCTCAACAGGGCAAGGATGAGATGCGCGAGGATCCAACTTCGTCCCCCCGCTTCGGTCCGGGTGGGCAACTGATCGACCCGGAGCAGCGACTTCAGCCGCTTGAACGCCAGTTCGATCTGCCATCGCAGGCGATACACGGCGGCAATGTCGGCCGCGGCGATATCCTCCGGCAGGGTCGTGGCCAGCATCAGAAAACCCGCCGCGAGCAGCGTGTTGGGATTGAGTTTGGTCTGCTGCTTGCTGGCGATCCGCCGCACCTTCTTGCGCGCCATCTCGGCTTTGTCGGGCGGCAGCGGCAGGATGACGAGACGGATCGGCAGCTTGCGCACCTGCTTGCCGCGGCCGTGCAGGGCCAGCACGGTCCGCTCGCGGGGGATGAGAGTGTCCGGCGCGTCCGGTGTTGCCGTCATCTCGTTCAAGCTGGCGATCAGATCGAAGGGCGCGCCCTCGGTGCTCTCCAGCCGCAACGAGTTCCAGCCGATCCGGACGATGAAGTCCTCGGTCTGCGTTGCGTTCCGGTCGAGAAACGCCGCCCAGTCGTTGGCGCGGGCGTAGCCCCGGTCGGCGATCGTGACCGCCCCTGCCGCCGGCGGGGCGCGGGTGAGCGTTTCCGCGCCCGTTTCGTCGGTCAGTTCCAGATGGCTGAAGCTGGCGCTGGCGATATCGTAGACCGCGTGGATGCGCCAGTCGGTCCCGTTGCTTCCGGGTTGGCGAAGACTGCTGGAATCGTGCAGGCGCAGGCAGCGGCCGCGCCAGGGTGTCGGGTGCACCGCGGCGCGGCCGTTGAGCAGCCGCTGGCTGATCGCCTCGAAGAACCCCGCCGATTGGTGCAGGCGTTGGTTGAGCGCTTCGGCGCTGAGTTCGCAGATCCCGTTCAGCTCCGCCCAGGCGGCGGTCTGGACAAGGCTCATGCCGCCGGGGCCGTGCGCCAGGCCCAGGTACAGCAGATCGACGGCATGGCAAATCCCGCGGCGGCGGCGGAGGGCCTTGGTCTCGCGGGCGAGGTCTTCGAGGTCGAGATCGCTTGGCACGCGGTTCAGCACGTCCAGCCAGCCGGGGTCGGGGAGGGATGCGAGATCGAGCATCTCTGCCATGAATCGTACGGCCCCGCGTCGGGGGAAGCATTATTTTCTCCCCCAACCCATTATCTTGATGCCTATGGGGCTCGTCCCACGGCTGTCCGGCACGGTTTTTGAATTTGGTCGGGGTAGCGGTGTCACAACAAGACGCCCTGACCGTTGACCAAGGACGGTTGTCGTCGGAGCGGCTGGTCGAGCTGACCGAGCCCGCGTGCGTGCCAGAGGTTGCTTTTCACCAGGCGGGTGAAGGTCAGCGGACTGGTGACGGCGGTTTGGGTTGCCTGTGCCAGCCGCAACAGCAGGAAGGTGATCAGGGCGACGATCAGTTGGATGCGCACGGCATTTTCCGACGTGCCAAGGAATTTGCGGATCTTCAGCACCTGTTTGACCCAGCGGAAAAACAACTCGATGGCCCAACGTCGTTTGTAGAGATCAGCGATTTCCTGCGCCGGGGCGTCCAGATCATTGGTGAAGATCCGCAACACCGCGCCGGTCTCGAGTTGCACGCGCACCTCACGCACCGCCTTGTCCAAAGGCTGCTTGCGGCTGGAGGCCAGACGAGCCGGCAGAGTGCCGATCCGGTCGGACAAGATGGCGCCGCCGGGCCCCTCGCGCTCTTCGATCACCGTGAGAGGCGTATTCGTCTTCAGGCGGCTGACGATGCGGCAACCGGCGGCGTCAAGCTTCGCCCACCAGGCGAAGTCATAATAGCCGAGGTCAAAGACATAGGTGGCGCCCGCGGTGATCGGCATGGCCTTGGCGGCGGTGATGTCGTTGACCTTCGCCGTCGTGATCGAGGCATAGACCGGGCAATCGGCGTCAGGATCATAGACGATGTGCAGCTTGGCGCCGCAGACCTTCTCCGAGAAGCTGGCCCAAGACCCGCTCAACCCGTTCAAGCGGACGCCGGTGCTGTCGATCAGGTAGGTGAAGTCCTTCACCGACCGACGCAAGGCCGGGTGGGCGCGCTGGATCAGCACACTCAGCAAATCGGCGAACATGGCGTCGGGGCGGTAGCGGTTGGCCTCTGCCAGGCTGGAGCGGCGCGGCACGCTGACGCCGATCGGCGTCAGGCGATTGCCGTGCGAGCCCATTTCGGCCTCAACCGCCCGCAATCCGCCGCAGCCGGCCAGCTGGGCATAGATCATGGCGGTGAGGTGGCTTTTGGGGCTGAAGCCCTCGAAACGACCCGCCAACCCGTGCCGGGTGACGGCGTGATTGAATTCATCCCACGGGAACAGCTTCAGAAGCGTGTGGAAAACGCTAGGGTGGGAGCGCACAGCATGGTCCTCCTGAGTTCCGGTGACGTCGCCAAACGTCGGAACCGCAGTAGAATCAATGCTGTGCACCTTGTACAGTGGAATATTGCAACCAGGACTCAAAAACTGTGCCGGACAGCCGTGGGCTTACGCCCGCCATGACGAAGAGAGGCCAGCGCATCATAGGCCGGTAGATGTAGACGGCGGACACAGCACGAGTGAGCGGACCGAAGGAGCCACAGGGAGGAACCTGGTACCGGCGGTGGGCTCAACGAGCCTAGAAAAATACCGTACGGTACAGTATGAAAAGTCGG
>DATIWS010000062.1:0-4041 GCA_035519275.1 Acidocella sp.
GACCGGGCTGATGCTGGGCTTCATCATCGCCGGGGCCGGGGCGGGGGCGGGGGTGACGGTAATGACGCTGGCCGTGTTCGGCGCTGGGGTGTTGGCCAATGCCGGCAGCCTCGGCCACGCCTTGGCAACGCAGCCGATGCTGCGGCCGAAGAAGCGGCCGAATTTCACCGCGATCGGCCATGCCCTGCGCGGTGGCGCGGTGTTGGCCTCGATCAGCATCGTCGCCTCCTGCGCCTATGTGTTCGATAATGTTTTGACGCTGGATTGGCTCGGTCCGCAGGTTGCGGCGCAGATGACAGTGGCGCTGCGCATTTGCATTACCGCGATCGGCCTGCTCGTGGTGGCCACTCAGGCGCTGTGGCCGGCCTTCGTCGAGGCCGTGGCGCTCGATGACCACCGCTGGGTGGCGCGCACGCTGTGGCGTGGCACGGTGATGGTTGGCGTTCTCGCCTGCGGCGGGTCTGGGCTGATCGTGCTGGCGGGCAACCGGCTGCTGGCCCTCTGGCTGCACCAGGATTTGCAGCTGCCGCGAGCGCTGTTCCTCGCCATCGCCGGCTGGGTCATCGTGCTCGCCTTGCCCCGCGTGGCCGGGCTGCTGCTCAATGCGGTTGCCCAGTACCGGGGGCAGTTCATCGCCCAGGTCGTGGCCTCGGCGCTAGGGCTGGGGCTCAAACCCGCCTTGGCGGCCACATTCGGCGCCGCCGGCCTACTTGGCGCGACGCCGCTCGCAGCACTGCTTATCCTCTGCCCCGCCTATGCCTGGCTTGTCTGGCGTCAGGTCCAGGCCCCCCGTTTCATGAAAGCCCAACCATGCCGTTCTTGAGCGTCATCACCCCCTGCTACAACGAGGAAGCCAATGTAGCCGAGCTGCATGCGCGGGTCGCCGCCGCCATGGCCACGCTGCCGGACTGCACCTACGAGCATATCTTCATCGACAACGCCTCCACCGACCGAACCGTCGCGCTGTTGAAGGAGATCGCCGCCAAGGATGCGCGCGTGAAGATCATCGTCAACGCGCGCAATTTCGGCCATATCCGCTCGCCGATGCATGCCCTCATGCAGGCCAAGGGGGAGGCGGTGATCAGCATCGTCGCCGACTTACAGGACCCGCCGGAGATGATCCCCACGCTGGTGGAAAAATGGCGCGAGGGCTTTGATACCGTGCTGTGCATCAAGCGCTCCTCCGAGGAGACGCCTTCGATGTTCTTCCTGCGCAAGACCTATTACGCGCTGGTCGAGCGCATGGCGTCGATCGAGACGATTCAGAATTTCACTGGCTTCGGCCTGTACGACCGCAAGGTGATCGAGGCGGTGCGCGGCTTCGATGACCCGTATCCGTTCTTCCGCGGCATGATCGCGGAGATAGGGTTGAATATCTGCAAGATTCCCTACGACCAGCCGGTGCGCCGGCGCGGCATCACCAAGAACAATTTCTATACGCTGTACGATATCGCGATGCTCGGCGTCACGAATCTGTCGAAGGTGCCGCTGCGGCTGGTCACGGCGTTCGGCTTCGTCTGTGCCTGCGTGTCGTTCGTGGCGGGTTTTGGCTACCTGATCTACAAGCTGATTTTCTGGTCCAGCTTCACCGTTGGCATGGCGCCGCTGGTTATTGGGCTGTTCTTCCTGGGCTCGGTGCAACTGGTTTCGCTGGGCATCATCGGCGAATATGTCGGGGCGATCCACACGCAGGTGCAGAAACGCCCTTACGTGACCGAGAAAGAGCGCATTGGTTTCTAGCGTCATGCCAGATCGGTTTCGGATCAGCGCCATAGGCCTTGCGGTGCTGGCGGCATTCGCCGCGCTGCATGAGCTGGCGCTCCCTGTCTACGAATTTTTCACCCGCGTGCCGGATGGCATGGTCAAGGCGCACCCCTTTGTGGATACGCGGGCGGTGTTGCAGGCCGCCGCGTGCTGGCGGGCAGGGGTGGGCGTGTATCACCCCAGCGCCTGCCTGGATGGCGGGGTGTTCAACTATTCGCCGGTGCTGCTGCGGATCGGGCTGCTGCCCATAGGGCCGCATGACACGCTGGCCGTGGGGCTGCTGCTGTGTCTGGCGTTTCTGGCGGCGCTGGCGCTGCTGCCGGCGCCAGCCCCTGGATGGGAATTCCGGTTCCGCCTGGCCGCCAGCCTCTCCCCCGCCAGCTATTATGCGTTGGAGCAAGGCAACCTGGATGCCGGGCTGTTCGCCGCCATCATGCTGGCCGTCTGGCTGCTGCTGCGCGCGCCCCGGGCGAGGCTGGCCGCCTATGGCATTTTCGCCCTAGGTGCTGCGGCGAAATTCTACCCGGTGGCCTGCTTTGTTCTGGCTCTCAGGGAGAAGCGCGGCGTGGTGATGGCACTGGCCGCCGCCGGGCTGGCGGGGCTGGCATTGGTGGCGGCGCTGTACGGGCGGGACGTGGCGTCGGCCCTGAGCATCATTCCCTCCGGTACGCCGTTCCGCGCCACCTTCGGGCGCATCGATCTGCCGCGCGGGCTGGCGATGCTGCATGTCCTGCATTCCTCGGCGGGGCTGCTCTCCTGGGCAATGGCGGCGGCCATGCTGGGCGCCGGGCTGGCGCTGCACCGCTATTGGGCGCGCGCGCTGGCGGTGCTGGATGAGCCGCGCCGGCTCTACCTTGTCACCGGCGCGGCGGTGACGCTGTTCTGTTTCCTGGCGGCGCAGAATATCGAGTACCGGGCGGTTTACCTGTTGCCCACCCTGCCTGGGCTATGGTGGCTTGGCGCGGCCCGTCCCCGGATGCGGGTGCTGTTGGCGGCCATAATGCTGCTGTTATGGGAGGCCGTGCCCCGCGCCCTGATCTCCGGCCTGTCGCAACCTTATATCCCGTCGCCACCGGCGGTCTGGTTGTGGCTGTTGCGGGAGGGGCTGTGGTGGTGGGTCGCGGCGGAGTTCACGGGTTTGTCATTTGCCTTCATTTTCGAACAGGTGAGGCGTCTCGGAGGCCGAAAAAATTGACGATCCAGCATAAATCCTATAAATAAACAAATGTTTAAGTCCCAGGGAGCCTAACAAATGCGCGCTTCGATTTTCGACAATCTCTTTGTCCTGGAGATGGCGAATAATCACTGGGGCGATGTCGATCGTGGCCTGAAAATCATCTCGGATTACGCCAAGGTCGTGCGATACAACAATGTTCGCGCGGCGATGAAGTTTCAGTTCCGTGACGTTGACAGCTTCATCCACAAGGATTTCCGTCACCGGACCGATATCCGTTACATCAAGAAGACGCTGGATACGCAGCTCTCCTGGGCGGATTACCAGAAGATGGTCACCGCCGTGCGCAATTCGAGCATGATCTCGATGGCGACGCCGTTCGATGAGGCATCGGTCGAAAAATGTGTCGAACTGGGCATCCAGATACTCAAGATCGCCAGCTCCGACATCAAGGACTGGTTCCTGATCGAGAAGATCGCCACGACGAAGAAGCCGGTCATCATCTCCACCGGCGGCTCATCCTTGCGTGATCTGGATGATCTGGTCTCGTTCTTTTTCAAGCGCAGCATTCCGCTGGCGATCAATCATTGCGTGTCGATCTATCCGTGCGAGGATCACGAGCTGGAGATGAACCAGATCGATTTCCTGAAGGCCCGCTATCCGGACAATGTGATCGGTTTCTCCACGCACGAGTATCACGATTGGCATAATTCCATGCTGATTGCCTATGCGAAGGGCGCGCGCACCTTCGAGCGGCATATCGATGTCGATGCAGGCGGTATTCCGGTCTCGCCCTATTGCTCCCTGCCGGAGCAGGTGGACATCTGGTTCAAGGCGTTCCGCAAGGCCGAGGAAATGTGCGGCGGTTCCGCGATGGCGAAGCGCGTGCCGCCGGAGAAGGAGGTGCGCTACCTCGACGGCCTGGTGCGTGGTGTGTACGCCAAGCGCGATCTGCCGGCCGGACATATCCTTGCCGATGACGATGTTTACCTCGCCGTTCCGTTGCAAAAGGGACAGATTTCGTGCCGCGAGATGATGAAGGGCGAGGTGCTGATCAACGCTGTGTCGAAAGACGAAGTCGTAGCTTTCAAGAACATCGATAG